>CAYUAV010000147.1:851-8065 GCA_964442665.1 uncultured Bacteroidales bacterium | reverse complement strand
ACTTCAGCTATGATGCTGATACTAAGTATTGTGATAACTTCCTTTCTGATTGTTCTTACCTATCGCATTTTATCGGAAGATAACTATAGTAAAGGTTTCAGGTAACTATTGTACTGAATTAATGTGCAGCAGAACCAGTTTTTTGTTTCTGCAACTCTGTTTTTCGGAAAACATAGGAAAGTCCGTATTCTTCAGCCCTGGCTCGCTTTTCTTTTTCCGTTAAATTCGAGAAGTGACTCTCCACTTCATTCCAGACGTTAACGATAATATCGTCGGCTTCTTTCCGCATACTGGCAAGGTGCTCCTGGGCTCTCGTATAATTTTTCTGAAGGGTTTTCTGGAATTTATAGGCATCGAGAAATTGTTCATATCGTACACGAACCACAGCAATTGTTGGATTGGTTATCGGACTAAGTCCCTTTCCTTTACGAAGGTTTTCACCATGAATAAGTTTTTCACCCCACTTTATCAGGTCAGACTCGGAATTAAGGACGGGCAATTTGGTCATATCTTCGTACATTCCGAACAGACTTCGTTCATTTTCGGGTAAATCGCCACGCATTATGGCCATATTAACCACCTGAATAAAATGCGAAATATATAGTTTCGCTTTTTTTTGAACGCGTAAATATTCTTTATTACGCTTTACCTGGTTGCTGTATGCCTGCCTGGCCTCATACATTGCCTTTTCCCAGGAAGGTAAAAATGACTGGACACGTTGAAATGTACTTTGTGAATAGGCAAGTTTAAACGGGGGCAATTCCCTGCCTTTTTCAAAAGCCCTCGACAAGGCTCTGCGTCGCGCAGAATCGGTATTGGGCAGGCGGCGGTAAGGCATAATTACATGCAATTAAGGAATTAAAAAATTGTAAAGTTTGTATACGAAGATAATAATCCTCATATAAAATACAAGCCTATTCGTATATTTATTTGAGGAAATGCTCGTATTTATTGCTGGTAAAAAGTTCATCATTACTTTTTATTTTAGAGGGAGAAGGAGTATCTTTTAAGATGAAAATCTACAGCGTATGAGTTTTACCGTTAAAGATTACATCTACCGACGGAACATACTTATGGAGAAAGTAGCCAAAGGTATAATTATCCTAGCATCTAACCAGATACTCCCGAGAAATTATGCAGCAAATTCACTTCCTTTCAGACAGGATAGTACTATGCTGTACTTTACGGGAATTGACTCACCTGATATATTTGTAGTATTGGATTGCGAATCGGGGGATGCCTGGCTGATTGGAAATGAACCAACGGTTGAGGATGCTATATGGAGCGGACATCAAAGCGGTTTGAAGGAACTGGCTGAGAGCACGGGAATAAATAAAACGCTTTCAGTAGATGACCTGAAGGAAAAAATCAACAGGTATAAAGTTGAAAATCGAACCATCCATTTTTTACCTCCATACACTGCCGGGCGAATTCACCTTCTTTCAAAAATGCTCGAAATTACGCACGAAGAAGTAAAATCCGGAGCTTCTGAAGAGCTGATTAGAGCAGTTATAGAACAGCGTTCGGTAAAGTCGGAAGCAGAAATTGCTGAGATAGAATCAGCACTAAATGAGGTTACGGGTCCTATGCATGTGATGGCTATGGGAATGGCTGTCGAAGGTTGTTACGAACACCAGATTGCAGCAGAAATATACAGGAATGTAAAGGCGAAGGATCTGGAATTTGCCTACCCGGTGATTTGTTCGGTGCGTGGAGAAGTATTACATAATGAATCGCATCGGAATCAACTTAAAAAGGGTCAGCTTTTACTCATCGATGCGGGTGCCGAGAGTTACAATCATTATGCATCGGATATTACACGTACTTCCCCTGTTGGAGGCAAGTTTTCGACACAACAGCGTGAAATTTATGAGATTGTACTTACAGCTCAGCTCAAGGCTATCCAGGCTTTGAAGCCAGGAGTACGCTACATGGACATTCACATCGAAGCAGCACGAAATATTACAAGAGGATTGATAGTGCTTGGAATTATGAGGGGCAATGAAGAGGAGGCGGTCAGCGCTGGTGCTCATGCATTGTTTTTCCCGCATGGTCTCGGGCATATGTTAGGCCTCGATGTGCACGACATGGAAGATTTGGGTGAGAACCTGGTGGGCTATGATGAATTTACCTCTCGAAGCAATCAGTTTGGTACAGCATATCTGCGGCTGGCAAAAGAACTCCGACCTGGTTTTGTATTAACTGTCGAGCCCGGTATTTATTTTATTCCGCCACTAATTGAACAATGGCATAGCCGGAAAAAATTCGATCAGTTTATCAATTACGAATCCTTAAACAGCTATCTGCAATTTGGAGGCGTTCGTATCGAAGATAATGTAGTTATTACCGAATCGGGATGTAAAATATTAGGAAAGCCGATAATTAAGACTATTGCTGATATTGAGGCACTTAGTTAAATTAAGTCCATCAATGAAAAGATGATCTAAATCACTATTCCGGTGATTACACTTTCTTAATTTTTTACTAATTTCAAAAATACATGAAGAGAAAAATTAACCTGCAATGAATGAAGAGTATAAAATCCTTATTGCCGATGACTCGGAACTTTCATTGAAAATAATCCGTGAAATTCTCGAAATCGTTGGCAGCGGAGTCAAACTTTTCTATGCCGAAGATGGCAGAAAAGCTTGCGAAGCAGCGTTGGAAATTATCCCCGATCTTATTCTGATGGATGTTATTATGCCAGAAATGAATGGAATTGAAGCGGTTAAGTATCTTCGGTCGCAGGATGCAACTTTTGAAATACCCATTATAGTATTATCGGGCACCGAAAGTTTGAACAGTGCTTATGAGGCAGGAGCAAACGATTTTATTTCAAAACCTTTTCAGAAGTATGAGTTGCTTATTAAGGTCCGTTCGGCACTCAATCTTGTTCAAAAGATAAAAGAGATCAGGAATCAAAAATCGGAACTTGAGAAAAAGCATCAGGAAGTGATTGAACAACGCGATAAAATTTCGCTTCAACGAAAAGATATTATCGATGATATACACTATTCAAAACGAATTCAAAGCGCAATACTTCCAAACGAGCAATATTTACATAAGGTTATTCCCCAGCACTTTATTCTTAATTTACCCCGTAATATAGTCAGTGGCGATTTTTACTGGGTCGGGGAACTGGAAGATAAATACATTGTAGCAGTGGCCGATTGTACAGGTCACGGTATTTCCGGTGCATTCATGACCATGGTCGGAACGGCATTTCTGAATGAGATTGTCAACTCTATGACCATAAGTAATGCCAGCGAAATTCTCTTCGAACTGCGAAAACTGGTTATGAAACTTTTAAAACAGAAGGGAGAGGAAGGCGAGGCTGCCGATGGGATGGATATATCACTCATTATCCTGGATAAAAAAAACAAGTCACTGCAATTTGCCGGGGCCAATAATCCAATGTATCTGATCCGGAATAATGAACTGCAGATCATAAAAGGCGATAGGATGCCAATAGGAATTCACCTGCATTTCGATAAGCCCTTTACCGATTACCAGTTCGACATTCATCCCGGCGATATGATTTATTTATTTACCGACGGATATGCCGATCAGTTCGGTGGCCCGAATAATAAAAAATTCAGATACAAACAATTTCAGGAATTGCTCATGAATATTCATAAACAGCAATTAAAAGAACAAAATAAACAACTATACCGTACAATAACCGATTGGAAAGGAAATAATGATCAGATAGATGATATACTGATTATGGGTATCAGATTTTAACTTTTTTTTTCCTGAAATTGATTATTAATTGTAACGGATGAATATAATGTGGCAAATTAAAATTCTGACATACAGTTTACTACTTCTTGTTTTTTCATCGGCATACGGGCAAAATAGCAGTGAAATTGACAAACAGGTTGCAGAAAATAATGCAAAAGCGGAAGCATATTTAGCTGAAAAAGGGAAGGAGAATGCTGCGGCTCAGCTTTACAATCAGTCTGCTTACCTGCTGCGCAGCGCGAACCGGCTCGAAGAAGCTGCCACGTATTACCAGAAAGTACTTGATATAAATATAGCTCTTGAAAATCGTCGCGGTCAGATGATCTCGCATAATAGTCTTTCAATGGTTTATCTCGAAGCCGAAAATTATCCGAAAGCTGTATTCCATCTTAAAAAGGAACTTGAATTCAGGAAACAGATCAATAATAAGGCCGATATCATTAATGTAATGACAAATCTGGCATTGGCTGAAAATGAAATGTCGAGTTTTGACAGTGCAATTGAGAATATTGAGAAGGCAATTGCTTTATCAAAGGAACTTAATGATCTGGTGCTGCTGAAACAATGTTATGGAGTTGCATACGATATTTATGAAAAGCAGGGGAATTCAACTAAGTCACATACTTATTTTGAAATGTATTCGGCAATCGACCGGAAAATTAAAGAACAGAAGATGGTCGAAATATCAGATGAGGCAGATCGCAAAGTAACTATCGCAGAGTCGGAAAAGCAGCTTACGCAGGATAAGTTAAATGAGACAAGTGACCAGCTCGAAAAAACTTTTTCAACACTTCAGGAGGTTGAAGAACTGACCCGAGAACAGAAAATGGAAATTGAGCTTAAAGAAGCAAAAATCAGCGAACAGAATGCATTGCTGAAAGCTGAACGACTTCGGAAAAAATTCTGGACAATAGGTTTTATCATTTCAGTTTTTTTTGTTTTGATACTTACCTATATGATTATTCAGATATTCAGGGCCAACAGGAAAATTGATGCCCAACGGCTTACTCTTGAAAGACAGAATAAGGAAATCAGGGCAAGTATTCGTTATGCACAAACCATACAACAGGCTATGCTTCCTGCCAATACAGAAATCGAAAAATATTTCGATTCTTTTATTCTGTATATGCCGAAAGATATTGTTTCAGGCGATTTTTACTGGATTTCGTCGAGAGAAGAAGGGAAGAAAATTATTGTTTATTTTGCCGTTGTCGACTGCACAGGGCATGGTGTACCGGGTGCTTTTATGTCGATGATCGGAAACCGTTTATTGAATGAAATAGTTATGGAACGAAAAATCGATTCGCCGGCAGAAATTCTTGGTATGTTGAATGCTATGGTACGCCAGGCTTTACGGCAGGAAGAAACCGATAATAACGATGGTATGGATGTAGCGCTATGCAAAATTGAAATATCTTCCAATAGTAACTATTCCCTGACCTATGCCGGGGCAAAGCGTCCGATATATGTTATTAAAAACAGGGAAAATAAACTGATTACTCACAATGGCGACAGGAAATCGATCGGAGGTTATAATCTTTCAAAACGCGAAATAGCATTTTCCAATTTTGAAGAAAAACTTCAGAAGGGTGATACGATCTACTTATTTTCCGATGGAATAATCGACCAGAACGGGCCCGACCGTAAAAAATTCGGACGGATAAGACTTGAAGAAGCAATGATCGATTGCGCCAAGTTAAGGACGGAAGAACAAAAAGTGATTTTTGAACAACGATTACGTGATTATATGCAAAATGAAGATCAGCGTGATGATATCTCTTTTATCGGCTTAAAAATGAAATAGCATGTTTACTCACGAATTTTCGAATTCAATAATCTGCTATCATGGACCAATAAATATTGACCTGGTCTCATTTTTCAGTAATTATCTTAAACAGCATATTAAAGCAAATTCAATTATTGTCAGTCGCATATACAAAGTATTGATTGAATTAATTCAGAATGTATCCTACTATTCTGTCGATCAGTTTAATATCGATCGACACTTCGGATCAGGGATCGGATGGTTTCGGCTTGATGAAGATGATGAAACGTTTAAAATAACGACCGGAAATAAAATTTTAAGTGAACACGGCCCTGTATTGCAAAAGAATAGTAATGAAATAAATGCACTTGATGAAGAAAGTCTGCGTGAACTTAAGAGAAAAACACGAAGTCAGGCCAGTATGCGTGATATTGGCGCACATATTGGTTTAATCCAGACAGGAATAATTACCGGGAATACGCTCGATCTGGAAATAAATCCTATTGATGAAACGTATTCCTATTTTATAATAACTGCTAAAGTAAATAAAAGTTAAAACCAACAGAAAATGAAAAGTCTGATCATTGAAGCCGTTCCGGATTCGCCATACTATCCGGAAATTAATTTCGACGCTGCTACCGGTATTTGCGAAATGAAGGGAGAATCGTATATGGAAGAAGCCTATAAATTTTATACTCCCCTTTTAAATTGGTTAAAGGAATATTCATTACAAGAAGCGAAAGATATTACATTAAATATAAAACTGACTTATTTTAATACCAATTCATCACGTTTGCTTCTTGATATATTTGATATTCTTAAAAAATCGATTGATGCCGGGCACCAGGTGAAGATAAACTGGTATTTTGAGCCGGACGATCCGGATATAAAAGACGAGATCGAAGATTTCGAAATAGAAACCGGGCTTAAGATCAAACTTATTCCCATGGAATAAAAAGGGATGATTTGAGAAGAAAGTTACGGGGTAACAGGTTTTTATCCCTGAAGCTCCTTCCGACGGATTACAGTACGGTTGCCGCGTACAATTCCCGGTTCATTCTGGCGATATGAGAAAGTGATATTTCTTTCGGACATTCAGCTTCACAAGCTCCTGTATTGGTACAATTTCCAAATCCCAGTTCATCCATTTTTTCAACCATTCTTCTGACACGTTCTTTTGCTTCAACCTTTCCCTGGGGGAGCATGGCAAATTGCGATACTTTAGCAGCAACAAAGAGCATTGCCGATGCATTTTTACAGGCTGCCACACAGGCTCCACAACCTATGCAGGCCGCAGCATCCATGGCTGTTTCGGCATCATGTTTAAAAACCGGGATTGCATTTGCATCGGGAGTACCTCCGGTATTGACTGAAATATAACCCCCTGCCTGAATGATCTTGTCAAATGCACTTCGATCGACAACAAGGTCTTTAATTACCGGGAAGGGCTTTGCCCTCCATGGTTCTATAGTTATAGTGTCGCCATCGCTGAATTTTCGCATATGTAATTGACAGGTTGTTATAGCATCATCAGGGCCGTGCGGCCGGCCGTTAATATAAAGCCCGCATGCACCGCATATTCCCTCACGGCAATCATGATCAAAGCAAACGGGTTTCTCAAACTTGTTGATCAATTGCTGGTTCAACAGATCCAGCATTTCGAGAAAGGAACATTCAGGCGAGATTTCCGTTACTTTGTATGTTT
>CAYUAV010000147.1:0-841 GCA_964442665.1 uncultured Bacteroidales bacterium | reverse complement strand
TTCGAACCTGCCCTTCGTTTCAGCATTTTCCTGTCGCCAGATTTTAAGTGTAAAATTCATTCTTCAAATAATATTACTTGTAGTTTCGTGTCTGTACTTTGATGTTCTCGTATTTCAGGGCTTCCTTATGAAGCACGGGTTCATTCTTTTCCCCTTTATATTCCCAGGCGGAAACGTACATATAATCTTTATCATTTCTTACTGCTTCACCTTCTTCAGTCTGATATTCTGTTCTGAAATGGCCACCACATGATTCCTCCCGTTGCAGGGCATCTCTGGCCATGAGTTCGCCTATCTCAATAAAATCGGCTACTCTTCCGGCTTTTTCGAGCTCAGAGTTCAACTCATTCATGTCACCCGTAATCCGAATCTTTGACCAAAACTCCTCACGCATTTGTTTAAATTCTTCGATTGATTGTTCCAGTTCCGTTTTGTTTCGTTCCATACCCACTGTTTCCCAAAGCTTCAGACCAAAACGACGATGGAAATTATCGACAGTTTCATCACCTCCGATATTCATAAGACTGCTTATCCTTTCAGCAATTTCCTGTTCTGCCGTGGTAAATTCCGGAAGATTGACACTTAACCGCGGCGTTGTTATTTCATCAGCAAGATAATTTTGAATAGTATAGGGTAAAATAAAATAACCATCGGCGAGTCCCTGCATAAGTGCCGAGGCTCCCAAACGGTTAGCTCCGTGATCGGAAAAATTTGCCTCACCGATTGCGAATAGACCAGGAATGGTTGTCATCAATTCGTAGTCGACCCAGATACCTCCCATTGTGTAATGTATAGCAGGGTAAATCATCATAGGCGTTTTGTAAGGATTTTCATCTACAAT
>CAYUAV010000146.1:0-8110 GCA_964442665.1 uncultured Bacteroidales bacterium | reverse complement strand
AACTCTTTAATATCAGGAACTCAAAGTTCCTGATATTACCCCGATTTTCCTGCCGATAGCAGGAAGTTTCTGTTCCTGATATCACCATTTGTAATCTTATTCTCATAAGTGCAATTCATCCAGTGGATTAACAAATGTATTAATTTTTCGCTCACTAACATGTGTGTATATCATAGTTGTTTCCGGATTCCGGCTGCCAACCCTTCAACTCCTCAGTTCATCAGTTCATCAGTTCATCAACCTCTCAACCTCCCAACCTCTAAACTATTAATCCCCCCGGCAAATAAACGTTGTTTTATAAAAAAGGCAGAAGCGCCGGCCATACAAACCCGTATACGTTAATTTGGTATTACCCGGTGCCCCTGCCTGTAGCTGCGGTCAGCAGCTTCTATACATCGGCTGCTGCAGCGCCGCCTTCG
This sequence comes from uncultured Bacteroidales bacterium, assembly GCA_964442665.1. Classification (GTDB taxonomy): domain Bacteria; phylum Bacteroidota; class Bacteroidia; order Bacteroidales; family UBA10428; genus UBA10428. The sequence goes on along the minus strand of CAYUAV010000146.1, from coordinate 7,691 downwards.
GCGCCTTCCCCCCGTTCATGTTTTCGTACAGCCGGCCCTTCAAGTATCCTGGCCTTTACGTATTCACTGTAAAGTTCCGGCTCCGAATCCCTGAACTGCAGCATCAGCCGGTCGGTCTTATTCTCCAGTATTGCCACGGCTTCGTAAAATAAACCGGCCAGCTGGTCGGTAGCGACCGATTTCTCCACAATGGCATTACGCGGTTTTACCGAGGCTGTTTTGAATTCAGCGGTCATCTCCTGCAACCGCGTAAGCATATCAGCAACATATCCGTAAGGGCCCAGCTTATCGGCTGTTTTTGTGCAATCGTCAATTACCGTGGCACAAAGCTTGATAAAGCGGGCCGCCGACGCCCGGTTAAAATCCGACGCGGTCAGATCCATACGGGTCGCCAGTTCCTGGTTCGAAGTATCAACGGCATAACTATAAATCATTCCGCTCAAAACCATGGCCTGGTCGCGAAGCTCTTCGCGCAGGTGGTCCTTGTCGTCTGTTATGCCTTTCATATCAGACGATTGAACGGGATGCAGGGCCTCTATACGGCCCAGGATATTCTTCAGCGCCTCAATGGCATCAGCCAGGGCCTGAATAGTATTAACTGCTGTAGCATATCGAACAAATACTGAAATGACCACTCTGATCATTTTCAGTTTGGATTCTTGTTTAATAGTCATAATGAAAATTTAAATTAATATGAACTTGATGGTATCCGGGTTTGTATGAATTTCATATTTCTGTCTGATCGCTCTGACTGGCCGGGCTATTGAAGCCGGCTGCAAAACATCGCCGTAACATTTCTGAACAACGGTATCTGCACACACAAAGCTCTTGTCTGAATTACCGTCGTATGCAAATGCACGAAAGAAAATGGTATTCGAAGTAACAACGGTGCTCTCCGAACGGGAGCAGTTGGCTTCCGAAGTATATTACATGGTTTCTGAATGGCAACATTTGCTCTTCGAATGAATGCCTTTGGCCGTTGAACCGCATACGATGATCTTTGCATGAACGAACCTGCCCTTTGAACGGTCGATTCCGGTCTTTGAACAAGAGTGTGCGGTATCTGAATTTCCACGGGTGGCTTTTGAAACGATTCGGCTGGTTTTTTTGTAGAATGGTAACACCCTTGCATGGCTATGATTCTTTTACTCTTTTTTTCGGTTTATATAATAATAATGTTTACCGCCGGGTTTATTTGTTTCTGCCGGCCTGACGGAAAAAAGCCGCAACCTGAAGGGATGTCATGGCTTTTCCCGATGTTCAATCTAAAATCAATCAAATTCACAAGTTATTATGTCTGAAAAAATTTCAAATCATACCTTAATTCCTTTTTTAACCGAAAAGTAACCCTCGTCATTGAAATTTAGAACGATTCAAAATTATGCAACAGTGAATCCCGGGGCAGTTGTTGAGAAAGATGATCTTTACCGGACTTAACTCTTATACATTTAGTAATACGTGCAGAATTTGATATGCATAATTAAATTAAGCAAGCATCAAAGCCTGAAATCCACAGGTTTAATGTTAAAAGAGCCGGAACGGAAAACCGCATCGGATATCAGACAAACATCCTGTTAGCTTTTTAACAGTCAGGGTCAGCGTTTTTCTGTATTTTTTATATTTTTAACCTGTGTTTGACATACATTCAACGTACGAAAATTTTGTTTTTTAATACCCTGAAAAGGCTGACTCATCAGAAATTTAATTAGTAACGTTAGCCTGTTAAGGAAGGATTAATATCAATACGTAATATGGCATGATGATGAAAAATATATTCCATTGTATTCTTGTTTCTTTGATATTGTATAGTTGCCCGTGTTATACTATCAGCGCACAAAGCCAAAGGAAATTAATCAGGATAGCCCGGGACCCGGAAAGATCAAACTTTGAACGGATCCATGCTATTGATCAGATAGAGGACCAGGAGGTCATAGCTGACATGGCAAAGAATGATGGTTCCCCGGAGATACGTGAAAAAGCGATTGATAACCTGGATCCCGGACAATGGCAGGGCATACTGGCCGATATAGCAAAGAATGATTGTAACCGGAAAGTACGGAAAAAAGCAATTGAAAACCTGGACCCGTTACGAAACCACGATTTACTGACTGATATGGCAAAAAACGATACTGACCCGGAAATGCGTTACGCTGCTTTAATTCATATAGATACCGTAAAAGGCCAGGATTTTTTTATTGAGACTTATAAGAATGATACCAACAGAAATATAGTCTATTTAGCGATCACAAGGATAACGGATCAGAATATGCTTATGGAAATCTATTCAGGTGAGGAGGATCTTTATTACCGACTGGCGACAATTGATGCCTTAACAGACCAGGCAGTATTGCGCAATATTGTACTTAATAAAAAAGAACGATATGTTGTGTGTTACCAGGCCATAAGAAAAATAACAGATCAGGATATTCTGACTGAGATTGCAGTTCATGAAGAATACACCGGTAGTCTCGAAACAATTATGGGGAAAATAACAAACCAGGATCTATTGGTTGAAATAGCAAAACATGCACGTAATATCAACTTCTGTAAAAAAGCAATCGGTAAAATAACGAATGAGGAATATTGGGTTGATATAGCCAGAAATGCTGAAAATCCTGACATCCGTGAACAAATAATCCGGAAATTGGATCCTGAGAAATACCAGGATCTTATAGTTGAAATCGCCAAAAATGACAAGAAGTACAACGTCAGACAACAGGCCATATATAAAATAACTGACCGGCATATTTTATATGATATCGCTATCAACAGTGAATATTGGACAGATCGTTTAGCGGCTACCTACATGATAACTGACGAATCCAGATTAAACACCATTGCTGCCTGGGACAATAATATCGATGTACGCATAGCAGCAATATGGAAAATGAAAAATGAAGAAGATCTGCTGAGATTGATTGAAGAGGCTGAATGCAAAGATAAGAAAGCAATCATCGAGGCTGCTTCAGGGAATTTGCCCGAAGAGACAATATTGAAACTAAAAGAATATTATAAAAAATGTATTGAAGCCATAATTTTTTGTTACTTCTGTGGCCAACCTGCCACAACATATTGTGAAAAAAGAAGAATACATCTTTGTGATGATCACAAAAAAATATGTGAATAAATTCATAATTGGTCAAGGTTCTTGCCGGTCAAAGCAATAGAATCCAATGAAATCATTTTCTTAACCGGCATGCATATTAATAATACCTGCGGAATAATAATAGGTATAATGAAATTAAGCAAGCGTCCCGAACCTGCCCGGCTGATCAGACGGGTTTGTGTCAGTAATTGAATACATATCGTTTCGATTGTATTCATACCGGAAAAAGAGAAAAAGTAATCCTGCGCCGTGAAATTTAAAGTGATTGAAAATTATGCAACAGTGAATCCATGGCAATTATTGAGAAAGATGGTACCCATATAATTCTTGCATCACATGGGAGTTTTAGATAAAATTGAATATTTAATTAATACTGATAAAGATCATGAGTCGGATTATTTGTTGGTGTCGTTGAATTTTGTATACACGGCTCTGTATATTCCTCGGTAAGTTCTTTAAGCAGTAAGAAACATAATGCCCAGTTGGCTGCATTGTTCGGATCGTTTTGCAGAAAGCTTTCACTTATGGTAATTGGTGTCTCTTCAACCCCGGATAATGATGTTGTAGTACCCGAGTATAATACGATTTCATCGTTCAGGGTCACACTTTCATTGACCGTGATCTCCATTAATTTAAAGCGATAATCGAAATGGTAATCGAAAGCGAGCCCAAAATAATCGATCTCAGAAATATACTCAACTTTGAATCCTTTGATTTTGGTAGAGATTTCTATTTTGCCCCGCCGTTTTGCATGATCCTGTAAATATATTTCAAACCCTGTAACTGTTTTGACGGGCACAACAGAGTATATAAGATTTGTATCGGGAGTATAAAGTTTGGCCATTTTTACATTGCTGCTTTTATTTTCCAAACGGTCGTAATAGGCAATTACATTATCGTTGGCATCGAGGATTTTCAGAAGATCATTTTCATCGAAAGCCACATTATCGAGTTTGATTTCCGTAGCATCCTTAATTTCGTTTTGGCTGTAAAGGCAGACAGAAAAAACTGTAAGGATGAGAAGACAAATACTTTTTTTCATTTTGTGATGGGTTTAATTGGTATTTAATTCATTAGTTGATAGATACTATGAATACAAAACAGAATCAAATGTCCCTTAACAAAATGTGAATACACCCATTTATTTAGTTTGCATCATTTGGGAGTCCTGGCCGGACAGGCTCACGCTTTCACAAAATCATAACCCAAGACGCAAAAATCTTTCAGGCCGTGAAAAAATCAGCTATAAGTATGCCCGCAGGGCTTACAATTGTCTGCCGAAACGTCAGCACAGGCAGGAATTTGCAGCCCCGGGCCTGATTATCTTCTCCTAAAAAAATGTTGTTCCTCCGCTACGCCTGCAGGCAATCATATTTTTACCGGAGCACTATCTCTACTCTTCTGTTTTTAGCTTTTCCCTCATCCGTTGAATTACTTGCCACCGGCGCTGTGGAACCATCTCCGTATGGCTTTAATTGATCGGCATCCACTCCGTATTTTGAAGTCAATTCCTGAATCACTGCATTGGCCCTGTCCGTTGAGAGCTTGATATTTGCCTCAAAATCACCGGTATTATCGGTATGCCCGACGATTAAGTATTTATTATTTTTCTGCGATTTTAAATATTCTGCAATTTTGCTGAGGGCATCTGCTGATTCTGCTTTAATTTCTGATTTGCCTGAGTCGAAATATATATTATATACCGCTATATGTCCATTTTCCGAAATACCTTCCTCCAACTTCTGTATCGTTACCAGGTTTGCTTCCATATCTTGTACTTCAATCGCATCGAATGTGATTAACGGATAGCTCCATTTGGTTACGAATACAACAATGTAAACTTCTTTATCATCTATTTTTTTCTTTGCCGCGAGATACGAAAAATTCTGGTCGTAATCAGGTTTATGCGCTTCTCCCGGCAAGGCATTCAATCCGTTAAATTCCTTATTGTAAAGGTATTCCTGTAAATTCACTCCACAATTCTTTTCATCCAGGTTGACTAATATTTCAAATCCGTTATTCTTCAGTGCATTTTCATAACTCTTTGAAATTTCAAATACAGGACGTTCTTTCCCTGCAGAATATTGTATCCTGGTAATTTCACCATCAATTTCATAGTTTGCAATTTTGTTATCCTTAAGTTCCAGAATAAAATATCTGTCAAAACTCTTGTGCTGATACCATTCGATAACGGAACCTTTAAATCTGGAAACCAGGGGATAATCCTTTGAACCTTCAATATCTGTTGTCCTTTGTGCAAAAAGATCCGATGCAACCGATAATGCGATGATCAATAAAAAAAATGCTGTTTTTTTCATATGAATACTCCTTATATTTTAAGTTTATTAAAAATTAAACGATAATCCGGTTTCTAACCCGATACCGCCTAAATTAGTTTTCTCATTGGTTTTTGCGCTTTCCTCTCCATTGGTATATTTCAATTCTACCGGTATAAAACTATATGCCAGCCCTGCCCTGAAACTTAAAAAACTTACAATCCTGATATTCATGCCGGTTTTAAAATATAAACCCAATGCCTGTCCTATTGCTTCCATGTCAGGCGGACTGGAATTTTCACTGCTGTAATGCATAGAAAGATCATAATTCGGAATAATAGCTATTCCTGCTTCATAGAATAAATGAAGCGATTCGGAATTTAAATACCTGCCCGAGACCCCTAAAGTCAGATGAGTTATTTGGGCTGGGTTTTCATAATTGGAAAAGGTTGAATCAGTTTCCTGCACTGATAATTCATTATCCATATGAATCAAAGTTAATCCCAGAGTAATGCCTATACTCTTGTTAAAAAAATATCCCAATTGAAGTCCCGGCGCATACGAGGTACCAAACCCGCTCAGTGCTCCTTCTGATAAATAAGTGCCATCAGGATAGGTATATTGGGTAACACTGTTGGAAGTTTTTAAGTGCATTGATGTCGGGGTCCAGAAATTAACTGATGCGCCGATCTGAAAATGCTTCAAATTTTCAGTCTGGGCCTTTAAACCTGCAACAGATAGTAAAATTGTAATAGCTGTTAACCTGATTTTCATAGCAATCCCTCCATATTTAAGTTAAATAATCCTTTCAAGTTATTTATTGCCAGGGGTTGGTGTGGTATGCGTTCCGCTTGCGGCGGACAAGCCAGTACGCTGTTTGGCAGTGCAAGTTATAAATTTCTGAGTTAATAGGAACAATTAATTTGTTCTGTTAACATAATCTGACTGTGTTCAAACCATTGATCCTTGCATGAATTACGAGTCCGGCAAAAGTTTGTGACTTTCCGAGCAACTGTCAACGGTCTTCCGGTTACCGGTCAGGCAGGTCCATATACCGGCTCCGGCATAACCAAACCTTATGGTTATCACCCAGGGAACCTTTAAAACATAGAAGCGGAGTCGAAAGGTGAATCAGGCGAGCGCAATACGCCCTGATATTTAGTTCTTTATGTTGTCAATAGCACAACAGGTTAAAATTCTATCTTATAACTGATGTTAGGAACCGGGACGGCAAATTCCCAGCGTTCAACCTGTTGCGTCTTATAATTATAGTATAAGCCATAATTTTCTTTTGCCATGAGCAAATTTACCATTTGCAATGACCATATACTGGAATGATGCTTTTTATTGATCCGGTAATTGATGGTTGCATTCACCTGAAGTTTATCGGGCTCCCTGTCTTCAAATAATTGTGAATAATCGTATACAACATCCTGTGCCAGATCCGATTCAAGATCATTAACCGGTGTGGTACGCTTCCCTCCAAAGTAATTCATCCTGACATTTACACCTAAAACCTTGTTATTCTGTTTCCCGATAATCCATTCTTTACCATAAAGTACATTAATTACATATTGTGTATTAAAACGGGTATTACGTTCAATACCATCTCCACCCTTATATTTTGAATCGAACAATGAGGCTGTAACCAAAAAATAATAACCGTTTTTCAGAAAACGTTCCATGGTAATATCGATACCCGTATTCGTACCGGTACCCGTATTGATCAATTCTTCATTAAAATACCAGTCGGCCTCCATATTTAACACGGAAAAACTACTGTCAGGAATGACAGGAACATCATATAAAAACTGAATGTAAGGTTCTATTTTCAATCGTAAATCAGGACTGAAGCTTATGTCGTAGGCAAAAACCAGGTGATGCGCTTTGGATACTTTCAGATCTTTATTAGGTTGAGTTATATTGATGCCGTCACTCACCCTGGCAAAATATAAAGTCAAAGGTTCTAACCTTGAATGCTTCCCGTAGGCAATACTAACCGACTGCGCCTTACCGATATTATACGTCAGACCAAGTCTGGATTCCGGTACAAGCTCCTTATTAAGGTCAAAGTAATGGGCATGCAAACCGGCATTTACCATAAATCGTTTTGTGATACTGAATTTTGACTGGGTAAAAACCTGAACTACATTCGAAGCTCCCGTTTCATCAGCTACATCGATCAATCCCTGATCGTAAACCGGGGTATATTTTATATGGGTATTGTAATACATATTATCCACTACAAACCCGGACCGGTTAAAATGTTTCGCACTAAATTTCCGGTTAAGAACACTGGTCAAAGTATA
>CAYUAV010000145.1:0-8113 GCA_964442665.1 uncultured Bacteroidales bacterium | reverse complement strand
CCTGCAGAGCATGCCTGAAGAGGTGTTCAAGAATTTCACGATTTGTGAAACCGTGAATATGTTTATCAAAATCATCAGGGGTCAGATCTTTGCCATAGCCGCCAGCAAATTCTTTCCAGGCTTGATTATGAAAAGAAGTATCATTAAACAGGGTACCGTTAAAATCGAAAATTACTGCTCTGATCGCCTTTAACATGGATTTTCATTCGTTGTTTTCAGGAACCGTTGAAATGGTATTCTCATTTTTTTTTACAGGATTTTCGAGGATCGGCAACATGCTGGTGAGGGGTTTTCGTGTTCCTTCCATTTCAACATCTTTCAATATCAGAGCATAAGGCACTATAAAACTGGATGGGATACCTGCCAGCCCGTTACTACCATTTCCACTCAGAGGGAGTAATGTATTATGAACAATCAGAGAATCAGAAAAAACCGGTGACCTCCTTAGAGATTGCATCGTCAGATTTTTGAGACGAACAGACCTGAGAAGATTTTCTTCGCCTGTTTTTACATCGATTTTATAAAAGTTGAAAGGTATATCGGAACCCGGCACATCGAGCGATTTAATTATTATAGCATAGTCCAGGCCTTCATCTTTTGCCTCATCGATAAGTTGCTGTTTTAATGTATCGAAGGAAACCGGATTGGAATTTTCGATACGAATAACCCCGGGACCAATTTGTTTATCCAAACCTGCATAACTATAATTGAATCGCATATGTCCGTTTGATTCAGGAACCTGGCGCGATGGTGTACGACCATTCAGTAGCGTTTTTAAGACTCCGTCCTTAACAAGCACAAGCTTTTCAGGAGGAACAACTCCTTCAGCATCGACTTCAAAAGTGCCCATGAGGGAGATACCTTTGAACTCTTTCAGAAAAGGCTCAGCAGTCACAGAAATATCTTTGGAAATAATCGGTTTATTAATTTTCGTTTGAAGGGCATTATCATTTTCTTCGTAATACATATTCATCTGGTTGCTGCTCTGAAGGTTTTCTCTGGAAGCTATCAGCGCATCGGAACCTGAGAATAGAAATTTTTCTAGCGTTTCGGCAACTACATCCCCCACAAATAATACCGGTCCATAATAATTATCGTCAAAGCGTTCGGCATTTTTAAGGGCTAGCAGATTATCAATCATTTTCCGGGAATCTTGTTTAATGGAATCGACAGAAGGCAGATCATCTGGTGAAAAAACTGCATAAGTAATGTTCTTGTTAAGGCGTTCGCTGTCATCCGACAGGGTTCCTGCCTGCATCGAAAGAGTAGTGATATTGAATGGGAACTGTACTTCGGTTCCTTCGCTATTATAAAAATATACAGTTGAACTGAAAACACTTAATAAAGCAGATGAAAAATAGATATCAGGATAATCTTTGAATAATTCCGAAAGCGATTTTACTTCCTCTTCAAGTAATGCCTTATTGTAATCCGGTACCTGGAAATAAGTATGTAAATTAACGACAGGAGCCCGGCTGAAATCGTCAATTTCCAGATCGGTCTCATGGAGTTGTTTGTGTTCAATCTGAGCAATTTTATTCTTATAAGTCTGGGCAGCTGAATAATACACATTATTGGTTGTTAACCATAATGAACGGCGTATGCCGAGGTAATCATCGTCAACAGGCATATCGATGGAAGGCCGGAACAAAGTTTCCTCAGGCTGTGCTGAAGAGAAATTCTCATCGTTTATTTCGTAATTACCAACCAGCAGTCGTACATGCCAGTCTTTATATTTATTTTCATCTGAACGAACCAGGGCACCCAGTGTTGCAATTATCTGAGTCTGCCTGGCGTTGGCAATGGTATAGGCAATAAAGAAAGGCTTTTCCAGATCTTTGGCATTAAGCTCCTTGTAATTTCGATTGAGCTCATCATGCATAGCGCTCATTATAATGCTATCGGATGAAGTTTGCGAAAAAAGGTTTGTACGGAGAGTTAAGATAATAGTAAATAAGAACGCCCATTGTAAAACCTTACTCAATCTTTTATATTTAGTTGAAAAATATGTCATAGTCTTTTTACTTTTGATTAAATGACTTGTCGGGGTTGGGAAGTAATGGTAACTGACTATCATATTCTGGCGTTTTCTGGGTTTCAATTTTTCTAACCAGTAATGCAGGTGCAATGGTAGTTACCGGAATATGTCCCGATTCGGCACCACAGAAACCGGTAAACACTTCCTTTTCATTACCGGCAGCTATAATATTCGAGAACATGGTTAGTGGTGTACCTATTAACTCCACTCCTGATACCAATTCATCAGGTCTTCCGTCGACATATATCCGGTAAACTTCTATGGGATTTATATCGAAAACATTGGCATTATAACGATCGGTCAGTGTTAAGCCTCCGATAACTTCCTTGAAATAATAGCCGTATTCTTTCTTTTGTTTTTTACATTCCTTGATCAGCATCTTTCTCAGCTCGCTCATTTCATAAGGTTTTGAACTCTCAACGATGAGGTTCGACTGGCGCGATACCGGTGCATAACCTGGTTGAGCTCTTCCATGTCCGTTTGAGTTAGTTAATACTTCAATTGGCCTACGAGACATGAGGAAACCCTTAAGAATGCCATTCTTTACCAAAACCACTTTTTGTGCTTTAATTCCCTGATCGTCATATTTATAAGTTCCGATCAGGTCCTGACCTTTCCATTCGCAGAGTGTAGGATCAGAATAAACCTGAAATTCTTCGGGAAGTACTTCCTTACCCAGTTTATCTTTGAAAGTCTGACTATCATCGAGGCTTTCCAAACGATGCCCTTCAATACGATGCCCGAATATTTCATGAAAAAAAACTCCTGCAGCCGCGGGTGATAAAATAGCAGGTCCGGCATAGGGTTCAGCCATGACAGCCTGGTTCATTTTCAACAATTCATTGTATAATTCCTTAAACTCGTTAAGCATGGCTTCGTGTGATGGCAGGTCATTGACCTGAAAAGCCGTAAAAGATTTTTGCAGGGGTAAAACCACCCCGCTCTTATGGCGGATACTGCCAAAGAACTGTAACTGACAATACTTTGTATTCTGAACAATACAGCTGCCTTCTGATGTAAGCTCATATTTTCGTTGAAGGATTATATTAATAGAAGCCTCACTGTGAAAAATCAATGAGTCGTTAGCAAAGAGTGAGGTATATTCCTTTAATCTGTCAATCCATTCTTTTTCATTAAACTGAAGCTCATCTTCACTGAATGGCGGATCGTAATAAACGGAAGGTGTTTCCTTTGAAAAATCGGCTGAGGCATGTTCTGAAGGGGCCAATTTCATATTTTTCAATGAAGTATACTTACTTGCCGCGTTTTTGTATGCCTGATCGGATATACGCCAAAGCACCTGTTTTATAGCATCGGGTTCGTTTTCCAACGGCAGGTTAGATCCCAGAACTTCCATTTGTTCCGACATGGAAAAATTGCCCTGTAATTCGTGTGTGTTGTCGAATGAATAGTCGCCAACTCTTACCATTACTGTAAGAGCCCTGTTATGAGAATTATTTTCTCCCACAAGACTGCCAAAGGAAGCTCGCAGGTTATAAGAAGTGATGTCATCGACACGGTAGTCGATATAATAAGGTGGAGGATCCTGTAACGATAGTTCACTTACTTCCCGGTCGAGTTCTTCCTTAAGTATATTTACCAGAGAATCTTTAGCCTGAGTTGAAAATACAGGTAAGCATATTACTATTGTGATACCATAAAACAACCACTTTTTAAATTTAATTTTCATACCAATAATCCGTTTTTCGAGGGAAGGCCGGTTTTATAATAATCACAGCGCTGCAAAGTGACGCAAGGTATGCATTAAAATGCAGATTTCAAACCCATTATCACTGGTTATTTATATAAATTATGTTAAATACAACTGTCAACTTCTATTTGCAAAATCTACTGTTATATAACATGGATTTCGACTTTCTGTTGTAATACTGCAGGTAAAATTAATCGCAAATCACGTCTTTATCAGGATGATCGTAATACTCGAACATAATTTTAATCTGTTCATGGGTAATACGCAAGTTCGACAAAGGAGGGATTTGGTTACGGTCGAACCAGTCAACCTCAGTAGTTTCCATCCCTGGTTTAACATCCTGGCCTGAGTCCTTACAAAGGATAAACAGCTTATAAACATGATAGATATCGGGAGGGTGTCTGTGCTTCATTTTATCAAATACAGCCAGCAATCGTTCCGGTCTGACCTGAATACCCGCTTCTTCGAATGTCTCTTTCGCGGCTATTTCAAAAGGGGAATAGCCAATATCGGCCCATCCGCCCGGGAGGGTCCAATGTCCGTCGAGAGCTTCGCGTACCATAAGAATCTTACCATTCCTGAAAACCACGCCCCTGATGTCCACTTTTGGAGTTTGGTATCCTTGTTCATTTGCAAACAAGTTGCGTATTTTCTCAACAGGAGCATCGGAATATTCCGCAACGATTCTGACACTTAATTCTCGTAATCGGTTATAACGTTCAATATCGAACTTATTGTTGCTGTATGTCAGGCCAGCTTGTGCAATGGATTGAATTTCTTTTGCTATATGTAACCAGTCAAAGGCCATATTATAAAATTAGCTTCACAAACGTTGTCCGTCAGGCTTGTATTCGTCCCAACTTTTTATCTTAATATCTTTGGCAGATAATTTACAGATGCCTATAAGGAAAGCACTGGCAAGTCGTGAATTCGTAATTATGGGAATATTGAAATCGACTGCGCTACGGCGTATAGTATAATCATTACTCAATTCGGTTGAACTCAAATCTTTAGGTATGTTTATAACAAGATCAATCAAACCTCCCCGCAGATAATCGAGCGTATTGGGTTTTTTATTCTCATCGGGCCAGGCAAGTGTTGTACATTCAATTCCGTTCATTTCAAGAAATTGTGCCGTACCATGAGTTGCAAACAGATTATAGTTTTTCCCGACGAGCAAGCGGCAGCTATTTAATAATTCAACCTTTGAACGCATAGGACCTGTTGAAAGCAGGATATTCTTTTTCGGGAAGTTATAACCTACTGACAGCATGGCTTTAAGGATTGCTTCATAAAAGTCATCACCGATACAACCTACTTCACCCGTCGAAGACATATCAACACCCAGAACAGGATCGGCCTTTGAAAGACGGGAAAAAGAAAACTGAGGAGCCTTAATACCAATATAATCAAGATCAAAAATAGTCGAACTGGGTTTTTCAACCTCCACTCCAAGCATGACCTGAGTAGCTATGTCGATCAGGTTGGTTTTCAGAACTTTCGAAACAAACGGAAAACTTCGGGAAGCCCTAAGATTACATTCAATCACTTTGATATCGTTATCTTTTGCCAGGAATTGCATGTTGAATGGACCGCTGATATTAAGTGTTCTGGAAATCTGCCGGCTTATTTTTTTGATACGTCGGAGTGTTTCAAAATAAATTTTCTGGGCAGGAAATACCATGGTGGCATCGCCTGAATGAACTCCGGCAAATTCCACATGTTCACTGATAGCGTAAGCCACAAGCTCGCCATTTTTAGCAACGGCATCAATTTCGATCTCTTTTGCCTGCTGGATGAATTCGGATACCACTACCGGATACTGTTTTGATACTCGGACAGCCAGATTCAGGAAATGTTCCATTTCATCGGGATTGGAAACTACGTTCATGGCTGCTCCCGAAAGGACATAGGAAGGACGGACAAGTACGGGGAATCCGACTTCTTCGACAAATTTATGTATATCCTCAATGCTGCTGAGTTCTTTCCAGCGTGGCTGATCGATTTTCAACCTATCGAGCAAACTGGAAAATTTGTGACGGTTTTCAGCATTATCGATGCTTTCGGCCGCTGTCCCCAGAATTTTTACATTCCGCTTGTGCAGGCGCATAGCCAGGTTGTTGGGAATCTGTCCTCCTACCGAAATAATTACACCTTTTGGCTGTTCGAGGTCAACAATGTCCAGAACCCGCTCAAATGTAAGCTCATCAAAATACAAACGGTCACACATATCGTAATCGGTACTTACGGTTTCCGGATTATAGTTGATCATTACCGACCGGTAACCTTCACGATTAATGGTATACAGCGAATTAACGCTGCACCAGTCGAATTCCACACTGCTGCCAATCCTGTATGCGCCCGATCCCAGAACGATTACAGATTTATCGTGATCGTTATAATCCAGGTCGTGTTTATTTCCGCCGTATGTAAGGTACAAATAGTTGGTCTGTGCCGGAAATTCAGCAGCAAGAGTATCAATTTGCTTTACAACAGGGAGAATCCCTTTCTTAATGCGATAATCACGGACCCTAAGCAGATTGGTTTCAATATATTCCTGTGTATCTTTTAAAATAAATCGAGCAATCTGGAAGTCAGAAAAACCCATTTCCTTGGCTCTCAGAAGATCTTCGTCGGGCAGTTCATCCAGTGAATTAAATTTTTCAAGTTTCTTCTGATGTACACGTATTGCTTTTAGTTTATGGAGAAACCAGGGATCGATTTTGGTTAAATCGTAGATCTGATCAACAGTGTATCCTTTGTCGAAGGCTGCAGCGATAACAAATATCCGCATATCGGTCGGGTCGGAGAGTTCCTTTTCAATATCGTCGAATTCAAGATCGCGATTCCCCACAAATCCGTGCATACCCTGCCCGATCATCCTAAGGCCCTTTTGTATGACCTCTTCAAAACTTCTTCCGATGGCCATGACTTCGCCAACACTCTTCATACTGCTTCCGATATGTTTTTCGACACCGGTAAATTTATTGAGGTCCCAGCGTGGAATTTTACATACTATATAATCGAGTGCAGGTTCAAAAAAAGCAGGAGTGGTTTTTGTAATGGAATTCTTTAATTCATGAAGGCCGTATCCCAGTCCGAGTTTTGCTGCCACAAATGCCAGCGGATATCCTGTAGCTTTCGAAGCCAGGGCACTTGATCGGGATAGCCGTGCGTTAACTTCTATAACCCTGTAATCTTCCGACAGCGGATCGAGGGCATATTGAATGTTACATTCACCGATAATTCCTATATGCCGGATAATTTTTATGGCGAGCTGACGCAGTATATGATATTCTGCATTGGTAAGTGTCTGTGAAGGAGCTACTACGATACTTTCGCCGGTATGTATGCCCAGGGGGTCGAAATTCTCCATATTACATACGGTAATACAATTGTCATACTTATCGCGTACTACTTCATACTCTACTTCTTTCCATCCTTTCAGCGATTTTTCGACCAGTATTTGTTTTGTATAGGAAAATGCCTGACCGGCCCGTTGCTTCATTTCTTCGGGAGTATTGCAAAATCCCGAACCTTGTCCGCCGAGCGTATAGGCTGCTCTTATTATAACAGGATAACCCAGATTTTCAGCGGCTTTCAGTGCATCATCTACATTTGTAACGGCAGTACTTTTTATGGTTTTAACCTGGATCTGATCAAGCTTTTTAACGAACAAGTCACGATCTTCGGTATCCATTATAGCCTGTACAGGTGTTCCTAGTACTTTGACATGGTTTCGCTCAAGCGCTCCCGATTTATGGAGTTCAATGCCGCAATTAAGTGCAGTTTGTCCCCCAAAGGACAATAAAATACCCTGTGGTTTTTCTTTTTCCAGCACCTGTTCAACGAAATATGGAGTAACGGGAAGAAAATAAATTTTATCGGCAATGCCTTCCGAAGTTTGGACCGTTGCAATATTTGGATTAATCAAAATGGTTTTAACGCCTTCTTCTTTTAATGCTTTCAATGCCTGCGATCCGGAATAATCAAATTCACCTGCTTCACCGATCTTTAGTGCTCCTGATCCCAGTATGATTACTTTTTTTATTGCTTTATCCATGTATTCTCTGAAGTATTCTAAGGTGTTTATTTTACCGGCGCAAAAGTACAAATATTTTAAATATTCGGTTTGCAAACGGATTATTTTTGAGTTTAACATTGTCTTAACCGAGATATTGCATGATGCAGTGAGACATGCAAATGGAATTAAATTGACCAAAAAGAACTGATATGTAATGATATTATAAGGTAAAAATGCGAATTAACGGCTATTTTCAGGAACTTTCTGGGATTAATTGGGTCTAATTCAGGAGAGAACCTGTGACGGAAGCAGCGAATATGGATATCCGACGCAGGAGGAT
>CAYUAV010000144.1:0-8160 GCA_964442665.1 uncultured Bacteroidales bacterium | reverse complement strand
TGTGAAATAACAATATAATTACAAATTTATTTATTCAATTGACTTTTATAACCCATCAAAAAGATTACAATTGTAAATAATAATACAATAATTAATAAAATGTATTTATTAAGTTATAAAATACTCTATATTAATATAATAAAATATTTATTTGAATTATTGGTATCAATAAAAGTCAATTATTTAATCATTTTCCAATAAATTAGTATATTTCATGATTATAATATATTAAAATTCAATAACATAATCAATTATTTTTACGTAAATATAGAGTTCCGGACCTTTCTTATAATACACTGATTCATAAAAATATATACTAAATAAATAAAATTAACAAATGTCTTAAATATTTTATAAATAACAAATGTAAACTGCGAATTAAAACAAAAATGGTTACAATTGTTACTTTAAATTTAGTTACATTTGTGTAAAATTTAGATATATGAAAGATCAGTTAAACAAGATAATGGAAGCAGAAGGCATGAATCCTGCCAAATTTGCTGACGAAATAGGAGTACAACGTTCCAGTATTTCGCATATACTAAACGGGCGAAATAAACCAAGCTATGATTTTATTTCAAAAGTGCTAAAACGCTTTTCAGGTATAAATGCTGAGTGGCTGATAACAGGCAAAGGAAGTATGATAAAGTCAGCAACAGGAATGGAAGCGGAAGATCTAAAACAAAATACACTTTTCGCAGTTCATGGAAATAAAGAACCACCGCAGGAACAAACCATAAAGAATGAAAGATTGAAGGTAAAAACCGAGAAAAATGCTGACTCGGCAGACAAATATACTGATAAAGGACAAAGTGAAAAAAAACAACTAAGAAGTGAGTTTACAAATGTAAATAATATAAAATATATACTTGTGTTTTATACTGACGATAGTTTTGAACAGTTTATACCACGAGATTGAGATATTTTCATAAGGCAAAAATATTTATTTGTAATACGAGAAGAAAAAATCATTCTGGAAATCTAACAATCAATTGCTCCTATTAGATCATTAACAGAACCATATTCATTATCTTTCAAATATTTGGATATTCCTTCCAATATTTCAATAGTAATAGCTGGATTGATAAAATTAGCTGTGCCGACCTGAATGGCTGATGCTCCGGCCAATATGAATTCAATAGCGTCAGTAGCGTTCATAATGCCCCCAATACCAATAACTGGTATTTTTACAGCTTTTGAGACCTGCCAGACCATGCGAAGTGCAATAGGCTTTATTGCCGGCCCTGATAGTCCTCCAGTGACTGTGGAAAGTACCGGTTTACGAGTTTTGGCATCAATAGCCATACCAACAAAAGTATTAATCAGAGAAACCGAATCGGCTCCGGAAGATTCAACTGCCTGAGCGAATTCAACAATATTGGTAACATTGGGTGAAAGTTTAACCATGAGCGATTTGGAGTATACTTCTCTTACAGCCTTTGTAACAGCCATTGCAGAGGGACAATGAGTGCCAAAAATTATACCTCCTTCCTTCACATTTGGGCAGGAAATATTTAACTCGATAGCCCTGATCTTTGGTAATCTATCTACTTTTGAGGCTACCTCGCAGTATTCATCAATCGATGCGCCATTAACATTAACGATTATCTCTGTATCGTATTTTTCTATTTCAGGATAGATAACTTCAGTAAAATAGTCGATCCCCTTATTTTGCAGGCCTACAGCATTCAGCATACCGGATGGTGTTTCGGCCATACGCGGATACGGATGTCCCTGGCGTTCTTTACCGGTTATTCCTTTTACAACAATACCTCCGAGTTTCGAAAGGTCAATAAACTCAGTAAACTCACGTCCATATCCGAAGGTTCCCGAGGCTGTCATTACAGGGTTTTTCAGCACCAGCTTTCCGATATCAACTTTTAAATCAACCATTTCAGATATTTTGTATTAAAAACGGGTCCCTCAGTACAGGTATTTACATGGCCCCGGTCAACCGTATCGACAATACAGCACAGACATGCCCCAAATCCACATCCCATAAGGTTCTCGAGTGATACTTCACAATTAATGTCATATTGCTGGGCAATTCCGGCAACTTCTCTCATCATAATTTCAGGACCGCAGGTATAAATCATATTTAAATTATGCAGATTTTCCGACAGAACAGGATGCTGAATGACCAGTCCCTTATACCCGTATGAGCCGTCTTCAGTGGTTACATGTAATTTTCCGACGGATTCAAACCGATCATTTTCAACCATTAGTTCCGAGGTTCGGTAGCCCAATAAAAATTCTGGTTCCAGCTTATGTTTTTCCTTCAGATATTTTCCGAGGAATAACAAGGGTGCAACGCCTGTCCCTCCACCAATCAGTAATATGCCTTCTTTTGGAGGTGAAGAGAAATAATTTCCCAGGGGATATATCAGGTTAATTTTCTGATTGTGTTCCAGATGCGATAATTGCAAAGTACCTTTACCCGCTATTTTGACGAGCAATTCAAGAGTTTTTTCTTTGTAATTCACATCATAAATGGAAAACGGACGACGAAGGAAAGTTGTCGGGCTACCATCAATACGAACTTCGGCAAACTGCCCGGGAAATATTTCGGGGATACCTTCATCTGAATATAATTTTAAAACATAAAATTCTTTATTTAACCTATTATTACTGATAACTTTAAGATCCTCGATACGCTTCATTATGAAAGGCAATAATATTTATGCAAAAGTACGATTAATAACTGAATTTTAATTTCTGCCGGATGGTTGGCTATTGCTGAGTTATTAAAAAATATTAACAGATTAGAATACATAGATATTTCACTTACAAACTTGGTATCCAAAAATGCATTAATTTCATATTCGTAAGAACTAAATTTGATAGAAACTGGTTAAATACAATATATACACTATAAAATCTAAATTCAATGAATAAGCGAAAAATACTGTTATTCCTGCTCATCGCATTTGTTTTGAGTTGGTCCATCGGAGGTATAATTTACCTGTTGCACATCGATATAAAATCGATAACTGCTGTTTTTCTGCTTGTAGGTTATATGTATATGCCCGCACTTTCTGCGTTGCTGGTTCAAAAGTATATTTATAAGGAAGCAATGATCAAACCGCTGCGAATCTCTTTCAGGCTGAATATTTATTTCCTATGGGCATTACTGATTCCTCTGATTCTTGTACTTGTTGCAACCGGAATCGGGTTTTTATTTAAGTCGGTCACTTATACACCCGACATGAGCGGGATGTTCGAGTTGTATAAAAACAAGTTATCTCCCGAAGATCTTGCGAAGATTCAGGATTCTATTAAAACTTTACCTATTAATCCAATATGGATAGTAATTGGCCAGGGACTGATTGCTGCTGTTACCGTAAATGCCCTGGCTGCTTTTGGAGAAGAGCTGGGATGGCGGGGTTTTTTGCTGTCAGAACTGAAAACACTAAGCTATTTTAAAGCATCACTGGTTATAGGAATCATCTGGGGCCTATGGCATGCACCTATTATTCTTATGGGCCATAATTATGCGGAGCATCCGCAATGGGGTGTTCTTTTCATGATCATTTTTTGTACATTGTATACTTTTCTTCTTGTTTATATGACTCTGAAAGCAAAATCAGTTATAGCTGCGAGTGTCATGCACGGTTCTATAAATGCATTTTTCGGCATTACCATAATGCTAAGTTCCGGTGGTACCGATTTGAGTAATGGTATTGCAGGAGCAGCAGGTTTTATAACCCTGGCATTGGCCATAGTATTACTCTTTATTTATGATAAATGGATAAGCAATGATTGCCTCATGGCCAGGACTATTGGAGAATCAATTGACTGAATATCATGAAATTTAAAATTGTATTATGGATCGGCTTTATAGTGACGTGCTGCACTAACAGTAAAGCACAGAGATGCGAAAAGATCGTTATTTCTGATGACCTGGAATTAATTCCTGTCTCGGAACATGCTTATATTCATATATCTTATATGGAAACGGCTGGATATGGCCGTTTTCCCAGTAACGGACTAATATTTATAAACGGCGATTCAGCTGTGGTTATTGATACGCCGGTCACCGATTCATTATCGGTACAGCTTTTGTCATGGTTGCATTCCAAAAATATATCCGTAAAAGCTGTTATCCCCACACATTGGCATAATGACAATCTTGGAGGTCTCAAAGCTTTCCATGAAGCTGGAATTCCCTCGTATGCTTATGCGTTGACAAAAAAACTTGCGGCTCAGAATAAGTATGAAGCTCCCCAGTTTACTTTTCATGATTCAATGGAAATTTCAGTAGGTGACCGGGATATTAAATGCAGGTTCCTGGGTGCGGGTCACAGCTATGATAATATTGTGGTATGGATACCCTCAGAAAAAATACTATTTGGAGGTTGTATGGTCAAATCATTAGGTTCTGTGGGATTGGGCAATACCGATGACGGAGATGTGGAAGCCTGGCCCGATACTATTTTAACGGTCATGAAAGAGTATCCCGATGCAGAGGTTGTAATTCCGGGACATGGTCAATCCGGTGGACAGGAGTTGCTGCAACATACCTACAATTTGCTTAGACCTAAATAGCATAATAAGTCTGAACCCTGAAATTGCATTGCATATTAATATATTTCCGGAACAAATGTCTGTTCATATTTCGGAGGCCGTACATAATGCATATCCGACTTCTTCGATGGCAATTTGAAAGGCTTGGGAGTAAGGTCCTTATAAGGGATCAGTGAAAGCAAATGATGCATGCAATTCAGCCTGGCCCGTTTTTTATCGTCTCCTTCCACAACATACCAGGGCGATTGCTTGGTATCGGTATAGGCAAACATTGTATCTTTAGCCATTGAATATTCGACCCATTTTCCCCTTGATTCCACGTCCATCGGACTTATTTTCCATCGTTTTGTAGGGTCTTTTATTCGATCCTGGAATCGCCGTTCCTGCTCTTCATCGCTGACCGAGAACCAGTATTTTATCAGAATGATTCCGGAGCGGATAAGCATTTTTTCAAACTCGGGACAGGAACGCAGGAACTCTTCATATTCTTCATTTGTGCAGTAACCCATCACTTTTTCAACTCCGGCACGATTATACCAGCTGCGATCGAATAATACTATTTCACCGGCAGCCGGTAATTGCTGGGCATAGCGCTGAAAATACCATTGCGTTTTCTCTTTTTCAGTGGGTATACCCAGCGCTACAATACGGCAGATACGGGGATTAAGAAACTGGGCAATAGCCTTTATAACACCTCCTTTTCCGGCAGCATCCCTGCCTTCAAATATAACCACTACTTTAAGCTTTTTCTGTTTAACCCATTCCTGAAGCTTTACCAATTCGATAGCATACTTTCTTAATTCCTTTTCATAATGCTTTCGCTTCATTTTCTCACCCGGTTTTGCGGCGATGTCTTCAGGTATAAAATCGGATGCGTTTTTTTTCTTCTGTCCCTTATTATTCTTAGCCATGGGTCATTTTTTATCGAAAATACAAAATATTAAAAATACAATATAAATATAATTTATAACGATACGGTCTATCCGGTATACAAAATTGAAAACCAGAAGTTATCTGCATTACTTTTTGTTTCTGTTAAAAAATGTAAAATATTCAGCTAAAAAGTGACAGAAATCAGCAGAATTTTAGTTTAAAATATAGTAGTTTAACAATTTTAATTTAAGTCTGATATATTATGAGAACCTTTAATCTTATCGCAATTATTTTTTCTATGGTAATTTTAAATAGCTGTAAAACCGAATCTGACCTGAAGGATAATCCATTACTTTCCGAATTTCGTACGCCTTTTGAAGTCCCGCCATTTGAGCAGATCAAACCCGCACATTTTTTGCCTGCACTTGATATGGCAATAAAGGAACATCTGGCCGAAATTGATTCGATTATAAACAATAAGCAGGTTCCAACTTTTGAAAATACCCTTGTTGAATTCGACAGATCGGGGCGAAAATATAAAAATGTTCAGGCTGTTTTTAACGGTTTAAAATCGGCCGATGCAACGGATGAAATCCAGGAAATAGCTCCGGAATTTGACAAGATATCTTCGGAACACCATGATAATGTTTATCTCAATACCCGTCTCTTTGATCGAATTGAGGCAGTTTACAGGGGAATAGACTCCATGGATCTCAATACCGAGCAATTAAGTCTGTTAGACGATTACTATAAACGATTCATCCGAAATGGAGTCAATTTACCAGAGGAAGAGAAACAGGAACTTCGTGAAATAAATCAGCGGCTTACTGAACTTTCGAATCAGTTTGATCAGAATGTTCTGGCGGAGACAAATGATTTTAAACTGGTTATTGATGACGAAACCCGGTTGGAAGGTTTGCCCGAAGATGTTATAAATACTGCCGCTGAAACAGCCAGGGAACAAGGATTGGAAGGTAAATGGGTTTTTACAACCCAAAAGCCCAGTATGATTCCTTTTTTACAGTACTCAAAATCACGTGAACTTCGAAAAAAACTATACGATGCTTATTGCAGCAGGGGTAATAATAATAACGAATACGACAATAAGCACATCATCGCTGAAATGGCGCGCTTACGTGTCAAAAAAGCCCACCTGCTGGGTTGGGAGACCTATGCTGCTTATGAACTTGACGACAGGATGGCAAAGACGCCTGAAAATGTTTATAATTTCCTGGATCGTGTATGGCAGGCGGCATTGATCAGAGCAAAAAATGAACGGGCAGAAATGCAGGAAATAATTGATAGTGAAGGTGAGGATTTTAAACTGGCACCAAGCGACTGGTGGTATTATGCCGAAAAACTGAGAAATAAGAAATACAATTTTGATGAAAATGAATTACGTCCTTACCTTGAATTGAATCATGTGCGCGACGGAGTCTTTACATTGTGTAAAAAACTCTACGGTCTTGGTTTTGATAAAATTGAAGATGATTTTCCCCGACCTCATCCCGATGCTGAAGTTTTCGAAGTAAAAGATTATGATGGTTCGCACCTGGGTATACTTTACCTGGATTATTATACCCGTTCGACAAAAAGTCAGGGAGCCTGGTGCGGCACATACCGGGAACAATATAAGATTAATAATACTGATATTCGGCCTGTGGTTACAATAGTATGCAATTTTGCCAATCCGGTTGGGGATGCTCCGGTTCTTTTAACCCTCGACGATGCATTGACACTGTTTCACGAGTTTGGGCATGGTTTGCATCAATTACTCTCTGCTGTTACCTATGAAGGAGTATCCGGAACAGATGTCAAACGCGATTTTGTTGAACTCCCGTCACAAATTATGGAAAACTGGGTCACTGAACCTGAATTTATGAAGAGTTTTGCCAGGCATTACATTACCAACGAACCCATTCCGAATGATCTCATCTCAAAAATCAACAATGCACGATATTTTAACCAGGGTTTCGGCACAGTTGAATATGTAGCTGCATCGCTGCTCGATATGAAATATCATTCGTTTGATACGCTTGACAGTCTGGATATTGAATCATTCGAAAACAATTATTTACAAAGCATCGGACTTATTCCGGAAATCATTCCAAGATACAGGGGCACCTATTTTAAGCATATCTGGTCGTGGGGCTACCAGGCAGGTTATTACAGCTACCTTTGGGCGGAAGTATTAGATAAAGATGCCTTCGAAGCATTTCGGGAAAGAGGAATATTTGATATGGAAACAGCAAAGGCTTTCCGTAAAAATATTCTTGAGAAAGGAAGCAGCGATGAACCCATGAAACTTTATACACGCTTCAGGGGACATGAACCCCAGATAGAACCTATGCTTAGGAGCAAGGGTTTAATAGAATAACAGAATTTTAATAGACCTTTCATCATTTTTTTGTTGGAGGCCTGGTTCACTTGCAGTGAATTTGTCTCCATTTCTAATTCCATGAATTATTCTTGCACAATCTTTTTTGATCACTGATATTATTTCTGTATTTTAGAGGAACAAGCAACTACATACAAAACCAAATTATTGTATTATGTATCGATTTACAAAATCATTGCTGGGCATCTTAATTGCAGGAAGCCTTTCAATTACAATTCAGGCTCAATCAGTTAACCTGGTCGAAAATTACAGTTTTGAAGAGTACAAAGATTGTCCTCAGACTTTCACTCCCCAGGACCGCAGCCATAAGCTGGTATCAGATTGGACATACCCCACATTGGCCACACCCGATTATTTTAACAAGT
>CAYUAV010000143.1:1666-8160 GCA_964442665.1 uncultured Bacteroidales bacterium | reverse complement strand
ACGCAGGATTTATCCAACATTCGATTTTAGCATTAAAAATTTAAACAGGTTCTTAAGCTTGCTATACAAGAAAAGGAGGCAATGGAAGCAATTATTCGTATTCCTGATTAATACTTGCCCGAATTAGGTGAACCATTTCTGCATAACGTTTCTGACGGCTTCCACCTTTACAGGTTTGGTAATATAATCGTTCATGCCTGAGGTGAGTGCGTTATCCCTTCCGGTTTTCGACACAGTTGCAGTCATGGCAACGATGGGCATCTGGAAACCGAGTCCCCGTATTTCGACTGTAGCATCGACACCATCTTTCTCAGGCATCTGAAGGTCCATAAATACGATATCGTAATTTTTTTTCTTTACCATTTCTACAACCTCTTTTCCATCGATGGCTATATCGATACCGTAGCCCAGATTCCGGAAAATCGTTTCGGCAACTTTCTGATTGATCAGATTATCCTCGGCAACCAGGATATTCAGGTCTTCCCGGAGGTTCGAAAGGCGTTCTTCCTCATGTTCCTTTATGGCAGGGAACCATTGGTAGAGGTAGTTTTTAAGTATATTCTGTTCAAAGGGTTCAATCAGGTAGTAATCGACACGGGTTACTTTCGATTGCACGTAATTTTCCTGCTTATGCTTTGAACTGATCAAAAATACCCGGTATTCGTCATTGATACCTTCATGAAAAAGCTGACGGGCAATCCAGAGGCCGTCAAGGTTTGATTCATCCAGAATGAAGAGCAAATGATACTTCTTCTGCTTAAGCTGATTTTTAATACTTTGGATAAGATCCTTATTCTCCGTAAGTTTTAGTGAATCGACTGTGATGCCTAAATGTTTCAGGAATCCTTCGATTCTTTTTTTTGACGGAATATTTTGCGCGATAATAAATGCATTTACTTCATTGAAACTCTTCAGATCAGTGAAATCGAGCTTTTTATCCAGTTCTTCGTTAGAGAATACTTCAATAGTAAAACAAAATTTTGATCCGGGATATTTTTTGTTTTTCGAAATGCCGGATGGGCTCTCAACCCAAATTTCGCCGTGCATCAGATTGACCAGTTGTTTTGAAATGGTTGTGCCTAGTCCTGATCCGCCATACTTACGTGAAGTACTGTAATCGGCCTGAGTAAACGAGCTGAATATACTTTCAAGCCGCTCTTTTGGTATTCCAAGTCCTGTATCGGCCACCTCGAAGAGCAATGTAAGGTTTCCATTGTATTTTTCATCAAGTTTAACGGTAATTCGGATTTCTCCCTCATGTGTAAATTTAACTGCATTGCTGATTAGGTTAGACAGTACCTGTCGCAGGCGAAACGGATCACCGATAATATCATCGGGGATCTCCGGATTGATATCGAATTTCAGTCTCAGTCCTTTTTCTTCAATAATTGCCTTAAATAAATCGAATGATAGCTTTGCTTCTTCACTGATTTTAAAAGGAATTTCTTCAAGCTGCATTTTTCCGGCTTCAATCTTCGAGTAGTCCAGAATATCGTCGATGAGGTTCAGTAGCAAATCAGCCGATCGTTTTACTATTTCAACATATTCTTTCTGTTCTTTGGATAGATTTCCCTGATCCAGTGCATCGGTCATTCCGATAATTCCATTCATCGGTGTACGGATCTCATGGCTCATTTTAGCCAGGAATTCCGATTTGGCGTTATTAGCTGCAGCTTCGAATTTTCTTGCTTTTTCGATGGATGTTATATCGATGAAAGCATTGAGAGTATATTCCTGATCATCAATTATATATGAGCATTCTTTTCGATAAAGTACAACCTCATTTCCTTCCTTTTCATAAAGGATAAACTGGTTGCTGTCGTAGGCCGATGGTTTTATTTTAACCTTTGGATGCCGGTTGGCAAGAAGAAATTTTTCAGTTATGGCATTTCCTGTTTTTTCTTCACTTTCCTTAATTAAAAACATTTCACGGGCAATCTGATTAATATAATAGATTTCATTTTTATCGTTGGAAATCAAAACACCAATCGGAAGGTTATAGAAAAGGCCACGAAGCAGAATCAGTTCTTTCTCACCCTGCTGTTTTTTTTTTACATTTTTACCCAATCGAAAGATGATCAGATACATGGTAATAAGAAACAGCAATGTGGTAGAAAGGGCAACGATTAATAAACGGGAGAATATTTTTTCGACGAAAAAAGTATTATTCAAACTAAATGCTAGTCCGAAATTATGATCAAGAACGTTTAAAGTTTTGTAAGCAGTAATAAGCTGAACTGAAACGGAATCGCTTGTAACTTTGTGAAGAACTAAATTTTCCTTATTATCACTGAGGTTTTGAAAGATTTCATCGAGATTGCCTACTTTAATATCACGACCCGGGAAATTTGTTGTAAAACTTCCGCTTTCCGGGTCGAAAACCCACTGATAGCTTATATCATTAAGATAAAATTTATTGAGTTCATTCAGAATGTATTCCGATAAATTGACTGAAACAACAATATTGCCATAAATCTGACTTTCCTTAAAAACGGGGATGTAATATTGGTATTCGTTTCTGATGGTTTTAACTTGTTCTTTGTCTAAAAGTTTGCGCTGCCGCTGGGCAATATATTTATCGGTAATAAATTTCTTATCCCTAAACAGGTTAAACACATTCTTATGATTATCATAAATATCAATATTTTTAATAAGATTACTGAACGAAGAATAGAATAGTTCCAGCTTTCGTAATGATTGGGAATGATCCGAGTCATCATTGAATAATTCGGAAATATCGTCGGAAAAAAGAATATAATTCAGGTCGCTTTCAAAACGCACCAATGCATTCGTAATCGTCGTAGCACATAAGTCGGCTTGTTTGAAAAGTATATTTTTCTGATAGTTAATCTGTTGCTGATACAGATTGTTAATAACAAAAATATTGACAGCTAACAATATTATTCCCGTAATCGTAACTATTAAAATGGATTTTTTCATGTCTGCTTAAACTCTTGAAAGTGTCAGGCAATAAATCAGCCGACTAATTTAAAATAAAAGTGGGGTTATTAAAAATATACGGCAGCCATTTGATGTTAATAACCGGATGAAAGCTACAATAAAATTGAAACGGATGTTTTTCTTTACATAAAGCAATTGCGTTGTTTTATAGGGTTGAAGAAGCATTACCGATACTTGGAATCTTCATCAGTCATTATATGAGCATAACTTTTGTAGCGCGAAAATCCGATTTCTCCATCTTTTACAGCCTCAATAACAGCACAGCCGGGTTCGTGCAGATGGGTACAATTATAGAATTTGCAATCTTTCGAAATTCGGAATATTTCAGGAAAATACAAACCTATTTCTTCTTTCTCCATATCAATAAGTCCAAAACCTTTAATACCCGGAGAATCAATAATATATGTATTCTCATCTAACTGAAAAATTTCAGAAAAGGTAGTAGTATGTTTACCGGCCTCATGGTAATCAGAAATTTCTTCTGTCTTTAACTGGAGCGAGGGAGCAATAGTGTTTATAAGGGTCGTCTTACCAACGCCCGAATTGCCTGCAATTAACGAAATTTTTCCTTTCATTAGCGTATAAGCCTGCTGCACATTTTTATTTTCTGGTACCGACATTTCCAGACATTCATAACCCGCTTTGTTATAAGTTGATTTAAATTCCTTCAATTTCACATGTTCTTCTTTTTTAAGTAAATCAACTTTATTTATTAATATGATACTTTTAATATGGTAGGCTTCTGCAGTGACGAGAAAACGATCGATAAACTCCATGGGTGAGGAAGGATATTTCAGGCTTACCATCAACAATGCCTGATCGATATTGGCAGCCAATAAATGGGCTTCTTTATGAAAGCGCGTTGAACGGCGGATGATATAGTTTTTTCTTTCGTCGATTTTGAAAATAAGACCAGTTCCATCCTCAATCATTTCGTATTCAACCCGATCACCAACAGTAACTGGACTAGTGGTTACGATATCTTTGGTACGAAATTTACCTTTGATCCTGCAATGGATCACTTCTCCATCGGTAAGCACCAGGTACCAGCTTCCTGTCGATTTGATTACCAATCCTTTATTCATTCCGTGTATGCATCAATACTGCGAATGTAAAGCAATAATTGTATTTTCGTGTACAAATTTATGTTCACAACCGCTCAACTAACGAGCATATCTATTTTATCAAACTGTGTTTGAAATTTGAAAACTACCATAAATGTAAAGAACGACATCCTGGTTAATCAACATACAACCCTATGTAATATGTTTGAAAAGAGCAAAAGACGAACATACCCAGCAATAATCAAAATTCAGGGTTTTACCCTGTATTGACAATATTAAGTTTTAAACGAATAATGGAGAAGAGAAACCGGAATAACAGAATATTATTTGTTGGTCTGAATACCATCGACATTCAATATCTGGTGGCAGATTATCCAGAAGAAAATACCAAGAACAAGGCAATCCAAAATCAGATTAATGCAGGAGGTCCTGCTACCAACGCTGCTGTTGCCTGTGCATGCCTGGGTAGTAAAGTTGATCTGCTCACACCTATCGGCAAGCATATTTTTTCGGAATTCATTCATCATGATATTGAACAATTCGGAATCCGCTTTCTGGATCCCATTTTCAAAAGATCCGGTTCCCCTGTATTTTCGAGCATCGTAACTTCCCGCAATAGTGGTGAAAGAACGGTTTTTTATTATCAGCCTAAGGTTAAAAGCAAGATGTTTTATAATAATATAGCCCGGGCAATAGGAAAGTTCAGACTGGCAATGTTCGACGGATTTTTCGGTGAACTCGCAATAGATCTGGCACAAAAATGTCGTCAGCAGGGTGTTGTTACCGTCCTTGACGGAGGGAGTTGGAAAGATGATACCGATGAACTACTTGGCTATATCGATATTGCCATTTGCAGTGGTGATTTTCATACTCCCGAAAGTCAATCACCGGATGATATCTTCATTTACCTGCACGCACGGGGAGTTCAGTTTGCTGCAATAACTAGGGGCGAAAAAAGTATACTTTATTCTTGTTTGGATAGTAAAGGAGAAATACCTGTCGATCCGGTCGTAGTTGTTGACACACTCGGGGCCGGTGATATTTTCCACGGAGCATTTTGTCATTATTATGCATCAGGACAAACTTTTACCAATTCGTTGCGCCTGGCCTCAACTATTGCAGGCCGGTCGTGCAAATCATTTGGTACCCGCCGGTGGATGAACGATATCATTTAAAATAGTACAATAATTAAGCGAAACATAACGTAATTTTGCAGAAATGCTATGCCTGTGAAAACAATTCATCAGAAACATCACATACCGGCGACTACGGAAGAAGTATACCGGGCTCTTACTAATCCATTTACCATTGAGCTTTGGTCAGGATATCCGGCAGAAATGTCAACGGAAAAAGACAGTGAATTTTCACTTTTTGAGGGAGATATCATAGGTAAAAATTTAGAATTCAGGGAGAACGAATTAATTAAGCAGCAATGGTATTTTGAAGGTGAGAAGGAAATATCAGTGGTTAGTTTAATTTTGATCCCCGAAAAGAAAAATACGGTGATCGAGCTTATACATACCCATGTACCCGATAAAGTATATGATGAAATGGTTCAGGGATGGAAAAAAAATTACTTTGGATCGTTAAAGCAGTTTTTCAGGTGAGAAATACTAATTAACGGATTATGAGGAGAGAGGATATAGAAATAATAGCGCCTGTGGGTTCGCTTGAATCATTAATAGCCGCCATCCAGGCTGGAGCCGATTCGGTTTACTTCGGGCTGAATAAGATGAATATGAGGGCTCGTTCTTCAGCTAATTTTAGTGAGGAGGATCTCGATTATATTATAGCCGTTTGTAATAAACATAATGTAAAAACTTATCTGACTCTGAATATTGTGATTTACAATAACGAGTTGAAACAATCTTTTCAGTTAGTCGACCTGGCAAAGAAGAAAGGAATTTCGGCGATTATTGCTGGTGATCATGCTGTTATTAGTTATGCACATTCACGGGACGTTGAAGTACATATCTCTACACAGGTCAACATCAGCAATACGGAGTCATTGAAGTTTTATTCCGGTTTTGCCGATGTTATGGTTTTGGCACGTGAACTGGATCTGGAACAAGTAAAACATATAAACGATTCGATTGAAAAGGAAAGGATAACTGGACCAGGTGGAGAGCTGGTAAAAATAGAAATGTTTGTTCATGGAGCCCTGTGCATGTCGATTTCAGGAAAATGCTATCTGAGTCTGCACGAACAGAACTACTCAGCAAACCGGGGGGCATGTTTGCAACACTGCCGTAAAGGCTACACAGTTCGTGAAAGGGAAACAGGGCGCGAACTGGATATAGAGAACGAATATATTATGTCGCCAAAGGACCTGTGCACTATTCATTTTCTCAATAAACTGATCGAGGCCGGTGTAAAAGTAATGAAAATTGAAGGAAGAGCCCGACCACCTGAATATGTATTTACAGTTGTTTCATGCTATCGCGAAGCGGTTGACAGCTACTTCGAGGG
>CAYUAV010000143.1:0-1656 GCA_964442665.1 uncultured Bacteroidales bacterium | reverse complement strand
GGACTTACTCAGCTGAAAAAATAGAACGCTGGACAAACCAGCTTAAAACAGTTTTTAACCGGGGTTTTTGGGACGGGTATTATCTTGGCCGGCGATTAGGGGAATGGAGCCATGTTTATGGCTCGAAAGCTACTAAACGTAAAATTTATGTAGGCAAGGGGATGAATTATTTTCCAAAAATTAAAGTGGCTGAATTCCTGTGCGAAGCAACAGAACTCAGTAAAGGTGAAGACGTTATCATTACCGGACCCACTACAGGAATACTTCAAACTAAAGTAAACGAAATACGGGTTGATTTGAAAGAAGTGCAAACGGTAAAAAAAGGAGAACGTTTTTCAATACCGGTTAACGAAATGGTTCGTCGTTCTGATAAACTTTATAAGATTGTGACTAGTTCAAATGCAGCAATACCAGACGATTCTTCCTCAATGGGGCATTTCATCGATTAATTTTCCGATGGCAATTAATACTTGCCGGTTATTTTCGTAAGGAGCGAAAATAAATTCTCAGTGCTTTTCTTCAGTAAATGAGTAATCGGAAGATATTAACATGTCACTTTTAATACTCTTCAGGTATACTTTTTTTAATTCAAGAGCGCGTTCAAGGGTTTTGTTTTCATCGAATATACGAATTACATCTTCCGGTCCGCAGAATCGGTATATTGTGCCAAGTGCAGCATCAAAGTTTTGGTTTTTTGCTGTATGCTTAATCTTTTTCGTCATGTAATCGAAGCGCTTCCAATTCAAAGAATTAGGAATACGGACATAGATTTTCTCTCCTTCATTCAGGTCGCGATACAATCCTTCAGCGATCTCGATAAGCCGGAATGTTTTAAATATTTTAATCCGGGCAATATCTTCAACAGGTCTGAAATCCAGCAGACCCAAATCGTGCCGTTTAAAAAAATTCTGAATTACAGGTATGGATGAGTAATCGTTCAAACCTTTAATCCTTATGCAGGGGAAAATCGATTCACGTATAATAATTTCTCCGAAAGAAGGATAGCAGGAGGTTATTTTACTATCTGCCAGGTTCTTATTAATCCGATTAATTTTTTCGGGAGCATATCTGTATTTAAGGATTACAAATATCGATCCCGCTTTACTGTCTTTACCGACAGGATCATGGTTCGAGTGATATCCGGGGAATGGATCAACATTCCTCAAAACCAGTGTATTATCCAGGATATCGCGTTCAAGGGAGCGCAATTTCTCCATCTTTGTAATACTGCCAATTGTTTCAATTACTTCATTGGGTTCCATTTTCGGATGATTAGCTGTAGTTTGAATTGGTTCTCATACAGGGGGTAATCCCATCACAAAGCGTAGTAGTTTCTTTAACCTAAGTTACAAAATATGCTTGCGAAAATCAATGATTAAGTATACTTAATTAAAAAATATTCAAACTTTTCTTATATGTATTTTAATATCCTGGGATATTGATATTTACAGAAAATCCAACATCGAATAACTGTTCTTCCGGAAGAAAAGATATACGCAGCCCGGGTTGAAACGGAATAAAAAACCGGAGAAGGTGCACTTCAGCATATAAAATCATGCCAAAGGATGAAAAATAATCATCGGGAATAATATAGGAATTATCATCAATTCGTTGCAGGTAGCGGATTTTAGCAGCATCGTAATACAGTGTTGTATG
>CAYUAV010000142.1:0-8209 GCA_964442665.1 uncultured Bacteroidales bacterium | reverse complement strand
ATTTTTTAATGACTGGGAAAAAATGAACAACCACGAAACATTTCAAATTAATTCAACTTTGCTTCAAAGAGCCGACATTTATAATATATCGAACGAAAAATAACCGGGGTATGGGGCAGAACCCCATTAAATAGCACTTCGAATATGATAAAAGAACCTTTATACAAATAAAATATTGAATAACCAAAAACCCGGTAATCCCCAAAAACCATCCTTTCATCCCGTATATCAGTCCGCAGGATAAGAATTTCCCCGGTCGCTGGTAAAAGTAAACTGCAGAATTTATCTTCATTGCCGACAATAGTAATGTTAATGTAAAACGAAAAGTTAAAAATTATGGCATCTAATTCAGAAACCGGCCACGCAAAGAATGTGGCAAATTTTGGAAAACTTGTTTCCTTCTGCACCGGATACGGTACAGGTTACAATCCCACAAAATCAACGCTCATATTAAGTGCATTATCAACAATGCAAAGTGATTCACAAGGTTCTGTCAATGCAGTAAACGCAGCTTTACCTGCTTATAACAATGCGGTTGCAGCACGTGAAGGCGCTTTTAAACCATTGAGCAAATTCATTACGCGTGTAATAAACGCTTTAAAAGCAGCAGAAACGAGTCCTGAAACAAATGAAAAAGCTAAAACACTGGTTCGTAAATTACAGGGGCGCAGGGTTTCGGCAAAACTTACCGAAGAAGAAAAGAAAGCTCTTGCGGAACAAGGTAAAGAACAAGCTGAAATATCATCTTCTCAATTGAGTTTTGATAATCGTATAGATAATTTCGATAAACTCATAAATTTGTTAGGCTCTATTCCGGCTTACAATCCGAATGAAGAAGATTTGAAAGTATCTTCCCTTACGGCTTTATTGGAAGATTTAAAAGCAAAGAACCAGGCTGTTGTTGATGCAACCACACCGTTGAGCAATGCCCGCATTGCACGAAATGATAATTTATATAAAGAAAGTACAGGGCTCGTTGATGTGGCATTGGACGTAAAATCATATGTAAAGTCCGTATTTGGTGCAAAAAGCCCCCAATTTCATCAAATCTCCGGCTTGGAGTTCAAAAGATATAAGGTGTAACTTAAAACCGGCTACTGTCTTTTTAAAACTTGCCCCGGCTTTTTTCAAACCTGCTTGGTCGTCAGACAAGTAAGTCATGGCGAAATTGCAACTCCCGGTATCATTTATAAAAATTATGACAGAGAGTTTCAAATAAGCGTTGGATTTTATCATATTACCTTTGGCGGATTTTAAATAGGCAGTAGCGACTATCAAATAGGCGATAGCATTTATCAAATAATCGTTGGAGAGTTTCAAACAGGCTTTGGTGATAAAACAGGTAGGATCTATTTAATGAACTGTGTCAGCAACAGGTAATAAAATAATCTGTAAAGGATTCCTGTAAAATGCAGTTTAATGGGATTTTCTCATGAAAAGCTGCAGGATGTTTGTTTGATTTATGCTTTACTGGGAAACATCATAATTAGATTCAGCATTTTGATTAAACAGAGAGATCGGGTTCGAAGAGCGAGCAATCACTCTGTTTTCTGTTGATTCATTCTCACACTCACTCTGTGTTATATACTATGTGCTTTTTATATTTTATCCGTCTGATTTCTGAGCAATCAGTACAAATACTGATGATATCTGACCCTGATAGTCATAGTGATTTGTAACAACATAACGAATTGGAATTTTTAATCTCATTTTTCTCCTGGTATGAAATAGTAGGCGAATAACCCTTTAATAATCCTTTTCAAATAAAATAACCTAAGGGAGTGCAGTCCACTAAATGTATGCATAATATTATTTCATTTTGAAGACAAGCCTTTTATCTGTACCAACTAAAAAAATAAACAATGCAACAATTGCCGTGCAGGTCATCATAAATGCAATAGGAGTGATACTTGTGGTGTGGAATAGTCCGATACTGGCCGATGCCAGTCCCGCGATACCGATCCGAATAGTACCCATCAGGGCCGAGGCACTCCCCAGATTACCGTCAATAGGTTCCAATGCTAACGCAATTGCATTGGGAGACGTAAAACCCAGGCTCAGTAATAAAATAAAAAGTAAAATCAGCGTGACTATTTCACCATACCAGCCCATGAAAGTGCCCAGGAAAAAGCTTACGGCTGTGATGACCTGGCCCGATAATGCCACGCGAAATATTTGCCTGCTGGTATACTTCCGGAGGAATAAAATATTCAACTGACTACCTCCTATGAATCCTGCTGAAAGGATGGCAAAGATTGCTCCGAAAACCTGTGGTGTGACATGAAAAACCTGTATAAATATGATCGGTGAACCGGCCACATAAACAAACAGAGAAGCAAAGGAAAAAGCGCCTGCCAGCGCGTACACCGAGAACTGTGTCTTTTTAAGAATAGACAGATACCTTACTGTCTGATGCCTGATCGTTAATGATATTTCGGGATTAGCCCTGTATTTGACAGGCAACCATGTAAAAATCACTAAAATCAGTAAAAATGCAAGGAATGAAAGAAAGACGAAGATCCACTGCCAACCGAAACGGGTGGTAATTGCTCCGCCGATAGTCGGGGCAAGCAGGGGGGAAGCACCGATTACAAGGATAAGCATGGAAAAAACTTTGGCACTTTCTTCGTGTGAGAAAAAGTCACGTACCATAGTTATAGCGGCTACCGTAGCCACCGAAGCCCCTAAAGCCTGAATGAACCGGAATATCATAAATGTCACCTCATTATAGGATAACATACAGGCCAGGGATGACAGTATACTTATACCCAGTCCAAAGTATAAAGGCTTTTTTCTTCCGAACCGGTCAAGCAGGGGGCCATATAGGAGCTGGCCCAGGGCAAATCCTATGAAGAATGTGGATAAGGAATAAGCCATTGTGGCTGCAGTTGTGCCAAAATGGTCGGCAATTTCAGGTACAGCCGGTAAATAGGAATCCACTGAAAAAGGGACCAGGGTGGTCATTATTCCCAGGATCAGGATGATTTTGATATTGCGTTTTCGATCGGTAATTTTTGTCATACTCATGGAAACAAGGTTATAGGAATATAGTTCGGCAAATATCTGAAAGTTTGCAGAGCTTTTATATTCGGATTCTTCATCTTAAGGCAAAAATATCTTCCTGATAAATAAAATGCTGAGTATAGCTTGAGTATAGTTACAGTATAATTAATCAAAATTTCAACCTGGAACTGCTAGCTACGATCGGACATAAAATGAAATAAAAAAACTACCGGTTATGAAGTATTAATCTCAAGTGAAGTTCGGTAGCTGTTAATTTACAGTTTAATAGCGTTTAAAAATAACGTATAAAATTAGCGTGACTTTTTCTTTGATCGTAAAAGGCGTGCCAATAAGAGTATGGCCATTTTTTGTGAAAATATCCTGAAAGTTGTCTTTAACGAATCGGCAAATGAATTACGCAAATGCAAAAACTCGGTTTCCAGTGCTTTCTCCTGAAGTTTAATATCATAGCTGAGTTGTTGTTTTTTCAACTTCAGGTCGAGCATATTTTTTGGCTGATGTATTTTTTCCACTCCGGATCCTTTTTAATGATTAGTTACTTCCTTTACTCCTCATCGTCCTTGACAAATAATATTTTTCCGATATTCCTGACTACGTTGTTTGCAAATATCGGGCGTCGTAATAGGAACAAAATAATACCGATTACAGCGTAGAATCCTGCAGACAGAAGAAAACCCACGTAAATATTTCCATACATATTTCCATACCAGAAACTAAATGCGAACGTCAACAGCAAAAGTAAACTGGCAATTACAACTATACTTACGACAATAGAAAAAAAATAGGTTCCCGTTTTCGTGATCTTCTCAAGCAGGAGTACTTTCCAAAGATTTATTCTCGCATCGAGGTAACTTTTCGCAATATCATTCAGTTGCGAAAAATTCTCGAGTAATGTTTTATTTTTCATCCGTTTACAATTTTTAAGCTGTTAAAACTATGATCCGTAAAAATGCGCTTCATAGTTTAGCTTTTCTGTGCTTCCTTAGCTTTCGATTCGGCTGCTTTGGCAGCTTTTTCCGCTTCTTTTGTTTTTTCTTTTACTTCGGTTTCGAGCGTATTAAAACGATCCTTAACATTATCGACAAAATCTGTGACATAATCTTTCAGCTCATCGATCCTGTCGGTTATGTTCTCTGTAATGTCCGACCTGATTTTTTGTGCATTTTTCTGTATTTTTTTCCGTGTCTTCGAACCCTTTTCGGGTGCATATAAAACTCCGGCTATTGTTCCGGCTGCTGCTCCGAGTAAAAAACCCATCACGGCATTTGAAGTTGACTTTTTCATAGTATTATTCATTTTAATTAATTATAATTCTTTACGTTATATGAATAGTAGACTGACAAAATCCTGCCAACCTTGCTTTTTCAATGAAAACCAGGAAAAATAAGGAGGCAGTTGTAGATTTATATACTCAAGTTTATTGAAAAGTGTGGATAATTTACACACTTTACCGAACGAGAAAAGAGTATTGACCACTATCACCGGGAATGGTTTGTATTTTGTTTGATTACAAACTGATCATTACAGGTAATTATGAAGCTTATTAAGTTTAATTTGTCCCGGACTGCCGAACTGGTTATCGTTATTTCATTCAGCATTGCACTTTTATACTTAGGAAGATTTATATTGATTCCGTTATCATTTGCCATGTTCCTAGCTTTTTTACTTTTTCCGGTCAGTGCATTTCTCGAGCGCAAACTTCCCCGTATTTTATCGATATTACTAACTTTTATTGCTGTAATTATAGTTTTAACAGGCATTTCATATTTTTTCGGTACACAGCTGTATCATCTTTTTGAAAATATAAAAGACTTTGGAGTCACTATACAGAAATCGGTTGACAGGCTGATAAAACTGATTGATACTACCATTCTGCAGGGAAACATAAATCTGTCAAATCTGGTTGCATCCGGTTCGAAAAGGCTTATAAATCCTATCGATATCATTGAAGGCACCATAAGTACGTCAACCGGATTCCTGGCTTCTTTGGGACTTACGACAATATTTACATTTTTATTTTTGCTGTATCGGACTTCATTCAAGCGTTTCATCCTGTATCATTTCGAAGACGAAAAGAAGGAAGAAGTATCGGATATACTGTATACCATACAGCGAGTGGCCAAGAACTACTTTTTCGGTTTAATAATCGTGATCCTGATCCTGGGTACTCTGAATGGCCTGGGACTGTGGGTTATAGGTCTTGACTATCCCTTCCTGTTCGGATATCTGGCTGCACTGCTGGCTGTAATACCTTACATAGGAACTTTTATCGGAGGCATGTTACCTTTTTTATATGCTCTTATAAATCAGGAAAATGTATGGATGGCTATTTTTGTTCTTGGCTGGTATATATTCGTACAGGCCCTGGAAGGTAATATTCTGACTCCCAACATCGTAGGATCGCAAGTTAGTTTAAATCCTTTAATTGCCCTGATAGCATTAATTACCGGCGGTGTAATTTGGGGCATTCCCGGACTGATACTTTTTGTGCCTTTTATGGCAATCCTGAAAGTTATTTTTGACAATATCGATTCGTTAAAGCCATACGGAATTTTACTGAGCAGCGACTTTGGCAAAAAGAAATTTACAAAATTCAAAAAACTGGGAAAAAAAATAGACGAGATGGTTGACCCAAGTTAATCATAAAATATCTTATTAAACCTGTCAACCAGATTTTACGAATATCAGGAATTACTTTTCTTCCTGAAATGAAAAAATCTGCGAATATTTTTAATGCTGATGGAGTGTTGCAATGTTCCCCGTGGTCCTAAAAGAAAAGCATAGGGCTTGAGTGATTCGATATTGTTAAGGATGATACGCGCTACTGCGAGAACCGGAATAATGACCAGCATTCCCGGTATGCCCCAGATCATGCTGCCAACGATAAGTCCCAATATTACAAAAAACGGATTTATTTTAACATTTCCCCCAACTATATTAGGCGTTAGAATATTGTTTTCAATAAACTGAACAATTATAAATAAAATAAATACGCGGATGGCATAGTGGATAGGATCATCCGTGGTCAGCAGAACAAACAGCAGGGGCACCGAGCCCCCCATTAAAGTTCCGAAATAGGGTATGAAATTGAATAATGCCGATATAATACCCAATAATATAGCATATTTGACACCGATAATGACTAAACCCGAAGAATTTATAAAGCACAGGATCAGGACCACAATACTAACACCTCCCATATAGCGTGCAGCCACAGTTGAAATATCCCTGAGTATTTTAAGTGCCAAAGGCTTATTTTCTTTTTTTACGATCTTAAGGATAAAGTAGGCAAACTTTGTCCGGTAATACAGAAAAAGGAAAACGTATACCGGCAGGATCAGAAGCCGGAAAACCGTACCGGCTGTTGCTGAAAACAATACATTAAATCCGGCTCCGCTGTCGAAGAATTGATTTACCTCTTTCTGAAGAAATTCCTGGATCCGGTTATCTCTTAATCCGAAAGTGGCTTCAAGGTTATTCTGAAACGATTCAATATTCGCATTTGCCTGTTCCTTCAATTTGTCGAAATGTTCAAATACTCTTGTCAGCTCCGTGTAAAACAGGTAAAAGGTTACAGCCATTACTGAAAGCGCCAGTATTATGGCGATCAGTATTGACAGAATTCTTGGAATACGATGTTTTTCGAGAAAATTTACGATTGGATATAACAGATAGGCAAATAACACTCCGAAAGCAACAGGGTATAAGAACTTTTTTGCCGTAATAATCCCATATATAAAGAGAATGATTATTAATAAGCTCAGTGCTGTTTTAATATGGGGTATTGATTTTCTCATAAATGAAAAAAATTATTGAATCATGCTACTTAAATTCAGAGTAATTATATGCGCCGATCGACAGGTATTAATTTAAACCCTGGCAAAAAGCTTTTGTTCTGCCAGGGTTTTCAAGTACTACTGTATCCCAACCTTAACTATAAAAATCATTTAACACCTTTTTATAGTAATAACTCTAGTTCTCTTTCTTCACATTATCTTTAAAAAAATCCTTTACACTTTTCCCGAATTCGGAAAAATCGTGTTTCACCTCGGCTTTAAATTCTTCCCAGTTTTCCTGATTTGTATCGCTGAATTTATCCAGTTTGACCTGCAGCTTATTTCCCTCATCCTTCAGATTATCAATAGCTGCCTGAGTTTTGCTATCAATTTTTTCATTACGTTGTTTCAAATCTGATTCAAAGGCATCGATTTTTTGGTTGAAATCATACAGGATGTTTTGTGCACCCGATTTAAAATCATCACCCTCTTTTGCGGCCAAATTGTCAATGGCTAGGCCCACATCTTTTAATTCTTTTTTCAGCTCCTGTAATTCCTCACTAGAGGTTTCTTCTTTCTCTTTATTCATGTTTTGCTGTTTACACGATGTAATCAGAAATAAGCTGAAGAAAATTAAGCTCAGTCCGGTCAATATTTTAAGATTTTTCATAGCTTGTGGTATTTATTGGTGTAAGATGTATTTTATTAATTATAAAGGATTTACTGTAGATTAAAGTATGCGTACAAAATATGTGCGCATCTGTTAAAAACAAATTAATCTGTTAAATTGTTCGCAATATTTACAGACTATTTATTTCTTCTACGAGCTTTTCTCTGGCCTTACCTGTTTTTTCCTGCAGTTTGCCCAGAAGTTCATCTTCCTTGCCTTCTGCATAGGTAAGGTCATCGTCACTTAATGTTCCGTACTTTTGTTTTAGTTTTCCTTTAATCTGATTCCAGTTTCCTTTGATTTGTAGTTTGTCCATAATTGTAATTTTTAGTTTATATATTTATTACTGAACATATAATGCGGTATAAAACTTATCGCACATATATCTTTTTAAATTCCCATGCATTTCTTTCATGCCGGTTGAGTCGTCTCTTTAGCAGCGCGTAACTAATACGATCTTCACTCACGGAAATAAGGGGAATTCTGTTTCTTATTAACTGCGCAATATTTTCGTTACTATTCATGAGATCGATAACTACTGATGTTTTGGAATAATCCTCATAACTGATCTCAGATAATTTCTGTACCTGTGAAAATGAATCAGGCACTTCATAGCCCAGATAGCGAATTCGTTTTGTGAGCTGGCCTACTGCCTTTATCAGTTCATTATACTGTTCTTTAATAATTGTGTTCAGATGATCGGATGCTCGTCCCCTGAGGCTATTACGCGAGCTATAAG
>CAYUAV010000141.1:0-8210 GCA_964442665.1 uncultured Bacteroidales bacterium | reverse complement strand
TGAGCTGTGCGATCAGGAAATGTGTTATCGGCAGAAATCTTGAAAGTTGTGCTGACTGCCCGGAATATGCCTGCGATAATCTTAAAGAAATGTTCCGTGCCGATCCCTCGGCAGAAGCCCGCCTGAACAAAATCCGATGTAAATAATACAGAACTGTTTATTTCTTTCCGATATTATCGTAACTTATTCTCTGAATAATACGTTATCTTGTTCCGGTCAGGTGACTGTCAGGAGAGATAAGTAAATAATAATTTCTTAATGATCGCCGGGCCGTCAGAGAGCTAAACTAAACTTTGGTACCTAAATTGTTAACCAGACGACCTATGAATAAACATGTCTGTTACAAAATACTACCGGAAATACATCTTTTTGTAGAATACTATAGCGGACAAATTTTTCTTGAAGATTTAATCCATGTAAAAAAAAGAGAAATTAAGGATAAAGACTATGATCCGCTCTTTAATGCTATCGGCGATTTGAGGGACGCGGAATTTATTTTATCGGTTCCGGAAATTATTGAATATAGCAATTATGTAAAAAGTGCATCAAAAGTAAGTGGTAAAAGAAATACGGCAATACTCACAAGAACGCCGGGCCAGGTAGCCAAATCATCCATTTATCAGATGCAGGGCAGGGCATTACCCATGAACTTCAAAATTGTCAGTACACTGGAAGCTGCGCTCGAATGGGTAGGTTTATCGAACGAATATTCAGGTTACATTGAAGTAACTATAAGAGACATGAAGGATGATAAGACCCTGACTTTCCGGTAGTAACTTTACAATGGATATAAGTGAATACCGGCTTATTCCATCAAATCCTGTTCAGGAAAAAAAAGCAGTAATTTTGATTATGTGTACTTATTTCACCAGCAAACTGGCATTACTGATAACGGCTATCGATCCGTCTTCCCGATTCAATATTTGTTGAATATCCTTTTTATCAACTTTCCGAACCTCCAGCGTTCGGCATAATTTTTCATCCAGTGAGGTCTTCATGAAAATGTCGATGCGATTGGTTTTAGTCATCATGCTAAGGGCTGTGCCACCATTACCTTCGTAATTATTTTCCAGCATACTATATGCTTTTTCAATACTCCCGGCTTCAAGGTACTTAAGGAAATAATCGGAAGCAATGCCATCGATACACTCCGAAAGTATTACCAGCTTGCCGCCATCCTTTACAAATGCTGCTGCATGATGTATTGATTTATGGGCCTGAATAAAGTTGATATCCTTCGGATATCCTCCGGTGGATGCCAGTACCAGATCGTATTGTTTATCATTGCCCCATCGGTAATAGCTGTCATGTTCGCTGCAAGCTGCCAAAAAATCATCATACGTTTTCCCGATCCTGAGTTTACACACCTCTCCTTTACTATTCATAATACCATGAATGGATATTCTGGCAGGCATCATGTCATCAATTTCTTTCAGGTCTTCTGCCAGAGGATTCGCTTCCAGCTTTCCGGTCTGACAACCTTCTGCCAGTCTCCTGTTTTGTCTGTCGAGAAAAAGTCCGTGATTGTGGTAGATTGCCTTTCTCGCTGCCAGACCCGGAAACATCAGTTTTCGTCCTCCTCCGTAACCGGCAAAATAATGATGCGAAATAGCGCCAAAGGTTATAAGTAAGCTGCTCTGAAGAACATCCCTTCGGATTTTAATAGGAGTGCCCCGGCCGGTAAAGCCCAACTGAATCATTGATGTCTCATCGTAGCAGTCGTGATGGACAAATCGGAACTGATGGTATGTTTCATCATAACTTTGTAAACTCTCTTCTTCGGTCTGCTTGGGATGGGTACCGTAAGCAATATAGAAAGTTATATTTTGCTTTTTTGCTCCCCGGCTAATTAAAGTTTCTGTTATCCAGGGCAGGTATAAAGGATAACCGCATAACCGGGTCTTATCTGATACAACAATGCCTATCGATTTTAACGTTTCCGGATTATCGGGAATGTGTGCCCCGAACCGGTCGCTGAAATCCTTTTTATCGATCTCAAACGATGGCTCTCTTGTTTGAGGTAAATCCGAATTTTCGGGAATGTTGAATGAAATGCCTGATTTCCCGTATTTAAAGTTTATTTCCAATGCTTGTGTTCAATTTCCGCAAATATAAACCTAAAGGATAAGGTTTTAACTGCTGCTTTGATAAAGATTTATATTACTGTGTCGAATTGGCCTTTTTCTGCTCTCTTTTCTCTTCTTTCCGTTGTTGCTTTTCTTCATTTTTTGAGAAT
The DNA here is from genome assembly GCA_964442665.1 of uncultured Bacteroidales bacterium. GTDB lineage: Bacteria > Bacteroidota > Bacteroidia > Bacteroidales > UBA10428 > UBA10428. The sequence goes on along the minus strand of CAYUAV010000141.1, from coordinate 5,974 downwards.
GCTCTGACAAGACCGCTACGCTGAATGGCTTCCGATGCTTCTGTTACTTCCACAATTCCTTCATTCAGCCGGTTAAGCATTACCCCGACAGAATCGGCAAAAGCCGTATCGGCAATGAATTTATTCAAAGCGTTGTTCTCATCGTTCAGTTTAGTGCTTACTTCTGCCAGATTATTCAGTATTATTTTAAGGTCACTACTAAATTGTATAAAGCTTGATGTGGTAGTATCCGTAAAGAGCTGACCCAGTATTCCTTCTCCTTCATTAACTCTTTTAGTAAAATCCTGCAGGTTTTCTGATATCAGAGCTACGTTTTCCGTAGTAATATCCAGACGATCGGCAAAAGTTGTATCCATAAGGATCCTTCCAATCAGTCCTTCACCCTTATTTATTTTTTCCGACAGTTCATTCAGATTCTTTGAAAGTAATTGTATATTCCTTCCTGTACGGTCAATTTCTGCAGTCAGGTCTGAATCGGTAAACAATTTACCAAATATACCGTCGCCCCTGTTGATCTTCTCTGTGATATCTATGAGGTTATCAGCTACTTTTGAAATTTTCTCACTCGATCTCTTAATTTCCTTAATAATATCATCAAATTCAACCGATTCGATGGAAGGAAGCTCATCACCGGGTTCAACAGGAGCACTTCCTGGAGTTCCCGGTAAAATTATAACAATTGTATTACCCATAACCCCCTCGGTTCCAACTGTAGCGCGCGAATCTTTTTTAATATAGGGAATAACATTCTTTTCAATCGAAAATAAAACTGAAACTGCTGTATCGGAAAGAATACTGATATTAACAACAGCTCCCACATCGATACCGGTAAAACGTACATTATTCCCGACCCTCAGTCCGCGTACATTTTTGAAAACCGTTGAGATTTTTATCGATTGCTGAAACATGTTGGTTTTTCGTCCGAGGATCAGTATTGCGCTTACAAAAAGAATGAACGCAATGAAAATAAACAATCCCAGACGTATGGCGCGTAATTTTTTTTGTTGCATAATAACACGTTTTTACTTATCAATTAAAGAATCCTTTTATCACCTCATTATCAATCTTTCTTAATTCATCATATGTTCCCTTTGCGAGTATTTTACCATGTTCCATGATGATCATCCTGTCAGCAGTTAATTTCGCTGATTTCATATCGTGTGTTACGACAATGGCTGCGGTTTTATAGCGTTGTTTCACTGAAATAATGAGTTCGTTAATTCCCTTTGAAGTAAAAGGATCAAGTCCGGTTGTTGGTTCATCATACAAAATCACTTTCGGCTTGAGCACAAGTGTTCGTGCCAATCCAGCTCTCTTCTTCATCCCACCGGATAATTCCGAAGGCATTTTATTCTTGGCATCGAGCAGACCAACACTATCCAATACATCATCAATTAAATCGTTCATTTCGCCGCGTGAAAGATTACGGGCATTCCTTTTAAGCGGAAACAGCAGATTTTCTTCAACGGTCATGGAATCGTACAACGCTCCTCCCTGAAACAAGAATCCGATATCCTTGCGCAGGTCATTTAAAGCAAATTCATCCATTGCCCCGATATCCTGTCCGAATACATGAATAGTACCGCTATCAAACTTTTCGAGGCCAACAATACATTTTATCAGTACAGATTTACCCGTTCCGGAACGTCCGAGAATAACAAGATTCTCATTGGGAGACAGCTTCATATCGATATCGAAAAGTACCTGGATATCGTTAAAACTTTTATTCAGACCTGTAATATCGATAACATGGCCATTATATGTTTTCATAGCTGCGGTCATAAAATGATCTCGGTTATCTGTACTGTAATCAGATCGATAATAAAAATTGAGAGTGACGATAAGATCACTGCCATATTTGTAGCAATTCCCACTCCCTCGGCTCCTTTGTTTGTATTATAACCCTTGTAACAACTTAATAATCCGATGAAAAATCCAAAAACAAAAGTTTTTATCGTTGCCGGTATAAGATCGGAAAAATATAGTTCGTCAAATGACTCGCGTATGAAGAGCCATAAGCCTATTGTGTTGTGCAGCGTATAACCCAGGTACGAACCCAGAAGTGCCAGAAAGTCGGCATAAAATACTAAAACCGGTAGCATAATGGTAGTAGCCAGTACCCGCGTCGCAACAAGATATCTCATCGGATATACCCCTGAAACTTCCATGGCATCGATCTGTTCGGTAATACGCATCGAACTTAGTTCGGCGCCGATTCTCGACCCGACTTTTCCGGCAAAGAGCAGTGCAGTTATTACAGGTCCGATTTCAATGATCACTGCAATAAAAACCATTGTGGGCACCCACGATTCGGCTCCGAATTCTGCCATTACAGGTCTTGTTTGCATAGTAAGTACCAAACCCATAATAAAAGCAGTTATGCTGATCAGACCAATGGATTTGTATCCTGTTTCGAACATCTGCCGCACCAATTCCTTTGATTCGAACGGACGTTTAAAAATATGTTTGAGCGTTGATCCTGCAAAAACAGTGATATTAGCCAGTTCTGCAAAAAACTCGTATAATTTTTCTTTAAACATCAGGATGACTTTTTCTGTATTTAATTGAATATTGCTCCCGATTACTTTATCTCTAAATTAATAACAATTATAAATTTAAATGTAATTTTTAAATTCGAAAATCCTTTTCGGTAAATGCATCCTATTTCTCCGTAAAGCATATACACTGAAAGGTGTGTGTTATCTATCGGAAATACAGGATACCGGGAATACCGGAGTAAAGTGTTATAAGGATGTGCATTTTCCGGACAATTCACCCCGTTAATTCGGATTTCACCCCTGAAAAAGAACCTTTACCCCTTTTTAACAACGATAAATACCAAAAAGTTGACTTTTATCATGTTTCCGTCGTTATTTTGACCTGTTCCAACCTGAATCGAAGAATCATGCAAAAGACCAGTATCCCTTCACAAAGTATTTTACAGGAACTTATACCTGTACTGATGGAAAAAGGCTATCAGACTAAAATACTTCACAGTGAAAAAGAAGTAAAAGATTTTATCAATAATACAATACCCGATAATACAATTATCGGCCTCGGCGATTCCATTACGACCTGCAAATTGAATATCCGTTATATACTCGCTGCCAAAGGCAGTAATATTTATTATTCCTGGGATGGTTCCGGAAACTATAACCGAAGTCTCGATACGTTTGAAGTGCCTGTGCGACCTGACTATTATATTACAAGGATTTCGGCTCTTACTGCCAGCGGTGAGATATTAATGAAAGATTATGATAAAGGTGCTGTCGCAGAGAATAATTTTCCCCTGCATGTTCTGGCATTTGCAGGTTTTAACAGGCTGACCAAAGAACTGGATGACAGGGATAGTATCATTAAGTATCCCATTATAAACCGTTGCCCTGAGAATACTGAATTTACTGTAGTTCTCCTTCCCTTCCTCGACTATTAAAGACACCTTCTAAACAAATCCCTGTTCTTACGGCGGGGATTTTTCTTATGCTTGTATTTTCAGGATTTGAGATTAATAATTTTGTTCTGCGGGAATAATTCCTTAGTATTGTATATACTAAAATACATTTTTCAAAGTATTTATATTTGAAATTATTTCCTAAATCAATTTGTACCTTATGGAAAAAACTACAAAACAACCAGCAGGCGAGGAAAATGTCAAAGTAAATTATTCCGCTGAACGTACTAACCTGCACGACTTTGGATATACAAGAGCAGGAAACGTTCAGGGCAATCCTGAAATTTATGCCTCTTATCTCGAAAGAATCCTGAACGGTGATCTGGTAGATGAACACCATAAAGGATTTTCTGAAAAAGAGAAAAGTGACAAACGTGAAAAGATCAAAGAACTTGAGAAGGCTCTGGATGAAACTCGTAAGAATAATGTGAAGTACGAACAGGATATTAAAGTAAAAGAAAAGCAGGTAGAAGAACATCGGGCTGAATTGTTACAAATACGGGAAAAACGTGCTGAAAATCCGGAAGAACTTACACACAAATCGTTCAGTGCTCTTAAATTTGGCATCAACCTGATAATTCTGTTGTTTTTAACAGGATATTTATTCTTTTTTTACGTCTCAGTTGCCTATAAAGCTTTATATGTCGATTTTGAAGGAATCGCCAGCCGGATCGCCGAAGGATTAAGTACAGGAAGTATAATGCCTCAACCGTATGAATTGACCGAAGCCATTCGATATAATTATCTTCTTTTCCTCGTTCCTTTTGTTTTTTACGCTTTTGGCTGGGCATTTCATATTTTGATAGATATGAAGCACAAAGCTAAGATTGCATTCGTTTCACTTCTGATAATTATAACTTTTATTGTCGATCTGCTTCTTGCGTTGACAATTCACAGAAACACAGAATCTGCCAAGGAACTTATGGGTTTATCAACACAAAACTGGAGCCAGGATACAACTTTTTATATCATCCTGTCCTTTGGATTCCTTGTATATGTGTTATGGAGTATTCTTCTCGATTCCCTGTTCCGTGAATGGAGCAAACGGCAAATTACCCTCAACCTGAAACGAATTATAAAACACCTCAGGAAGGATATTAGCCTTCTTGAACAAAAAATAATGCCTGTCGAACTGATTCAGAAGGAAATCGATGTGTTACATGACGAGGTGAACACCTTTGTCGAGGGAAATCTGAGAGGTTATGTCGATCAGTTTACAACGGGCTGGGTCTCCTATCTCGCTCCCGACAGCATGAAAGAAGTCAGGGCAAAGTGTTTGTCGATACACGATGATTTTGTCGACAAGCATAATATACAGCCCGGTATAGTGAAGGTGATCAAATCGTCGAAAAAAATAAAAATTTAATCTGGTCAGAATAATTAAATCCTCCGAATTATGAATTTACGAAACAGCCTGTTACTTATATGTGCATTATGGGTAGTGGCCTGTCAGCCACCTGCTCCCAAAAAGAAAACCCTTTCTGTTAAACATAATTATATTATTCTGGTCGATTTATCGGATCGTATCATCGTTCAGCCTGATCAGCCCGCCCGCGATAAGGAAATCATAGAAGCGATTTATAATATTTTTGAGCAGAAAGTGAAGAAGGACCTGTATATCAAATCGCGCGATGAAATTAAGGTGGTTATTGCTCCGCAAAAGGGATCGGGGCTGCAGACCGATGTTTTCGAAGAAAAGTTATATGTTAATATGGGTAGTATACCTAACATTTACCGGCGTCCAAAGGAAGCCGAAAGACGTGACGCATTCGATAATGCTCTTGACGAATTGTATAAAAAAGCCGAATTCAGTGATGTCCCTGAAGAATATTACGGGGCCGATATATGGAAATATTTTTATGAAGACCTGAAAAGTGATTATTCAAACGATACACTCACTGAAAATTTCCTTTTTATACTTACTGATGGTTATCCGATCGTAGGGAAAGATCTTAAAAAGTTGCAACCGGTAAAAGAATCCTTCCCTGACCTGCATGTTATACTTGTAGAAGCCAGTCCGCGCAATAAGGATATGGAATGGGACCACATCATGGCTATGTGGCAGGAATGGTTCGATTCGATGGGCATTAAGGATTACACGTTTATTAAACGCAAAGCTATTACCAAAGAAATTGAGGAGATAAAAGAAATTACGGGAGTTAATTAATATGTCAACCTGAATATTCTGGTTCCCCTTTTTATGTATCAATGAAAAGGGGGTTAGAATTCATGCTATAAATTCCACACAGAAGAATGAAAATAATGGCTTCGACTTCGCTCAGCCTTACCAAACACGGAACGTCACGCTGAGCGAAGTCGAAGTGGGACTTAGTCATACCATAAAACCTTAGCTTTGTTCCCTCAATACACCTTTTCATTCAGCACATGCTGCAGGAATTGTTCCTGTTGCCTGTGCCTCATTATTGCCAGGTCTACCAGTCTATCGATCAGTTCAGGATAGGGAACTCCCGATAATTCCATAAGTTTTGGCTTCTTCTGGGGATAGGTAAAAATCCCTATCAG
>CAYUAV010000140.1:0-8222 GCA_964442665.1 uncultured Bacteroidales bacterium | reverse complement strand
CAAATTAAAATGGCATATGAGATTCAAAATCGATTTAATATAGTATATACACCTTAAAATTTCTCACTTATGAACACACATCATACCGCTGATACCCGCTGAACCGGTTCTGATCCCGGATTATGGTAATTAATTACCCCCGTTCAACAATACAATCCTGGAACTGTATCGCTTGCCATCGATATCGACCGAAACAAAATATATACCTTTTGCTAATGATGACAGATCTATTTGTTTTTTATAATGATTTTCCTGTTTCTCACCTGAGTATGAATATCGGATATTTCCCGAAACATCGTAAATACTGATTTGAAGAGGGGAAATTACATCTGATTTCATCTCAAGTGTTATATAACCATATGAAGGATTAGGATAGGCTGATATATTGAATTCAGTTTCCATCGTTCCCGGATCAACTCCTTCCGGCCATTGGGAAGCAGTCCATATCCCGCGCCCATGGGTCGCCACAACAATCTGATGATCCTGGATATACATTTGCCAGACCGATACAGCCGGGAAACCATTATCGGCATAATGCCATGATGCTCCGTTATCAGTGCTTTCAAAAATCCCTATCTCTGTCCCTGCCCAGATTATGTTTGCGTTGTAAGGAAATACCATGAGAGAATAAACCATAACGTCAGGAAAATGGTTACCGCTGGTACTGTCGATGCCAAATCCCGAAATATCTTCCCAGCTTTCACCCATATCGGTAGTTCTTAAAATCTTTGGTTTATGATCGAGTGAAAACAGCAGGTAGGCAGTTGCCGAGTCGGTTGGGTGTGTTGCAATTGATGTCAGATAACCCATTTCAGTCTCAGTATAGTTATTGACCTTTTTAAAAGTTTGGCCATAATCGGTCGAAAGAAATACAAAAAGATCGGGATTGGCGAACATTCCTGCGCCGGCCCAGACCACAGAAGGACTTACCAGCGATACTTCAACATTATGCGAACTTGTTACCTGGCCTAACACCGACCATCCGGTATCAATCTCTATAAGCTCCCAGGGGTATCGCCCCACACAAAAGTTAGTATGGCGGTAAACACCATGATCGCCCACTGCGAAAACCAAGTCGGGATTTGCTGGTGAATTCGATAAACGCGTAATAAAAGGTCCGCCGCCCGACATTCCTTCAGTAACGGCATTCCATGTTTCACCGCCATTCGTCGATAAGCGTATTGCATTATAGTATGATGAAGCGAGAATACGATGTGAATACTGCGGATGCCAGAGTGCTTCAAAACCATCGCCTTTAACCCTGTCACTGTATTCTGAAGTCGAGCCGGCTATCATACCCGGGGGAGACTGCCATGTTCCGTTATCCTGCATGCCTCCGATAAATTCAAAGGCTCCCGGTTTTTTAGCCACTCCATAAAACTGCGTGGTGATATAACCGTTCTTAATCTGCTCCCACGATAAACCCTTATCGTCCGAAAATCCCAATCCGCCATCGTTTGCTTCGAGAATTATAAATTCTTCATTTGCTTCATCAGTGATTGCAAATTTAATATCATGATGATCGACATGCAGATGGCTGTTCCGGTTATCATCGGCCAGAACCGTTGTCGATGCATCCTGCAGCATAAGCGTTCCGTAGAGGATACTGATGGTTGAAGACGGCAGTGCCCCGGGATCCCAGGTTTTATCTTCCGGTAATGTCGGCCAGATGAAATAAAGCATTTCATGAAAATGCCCTCCATTGACAGCAATTTCCGGATCGGGAGTATTCGAATAATCAACGGCATGTATGAATATATATTCTCTACCGCTGATATCATCACCGAATTCCCTTTCGATAAGATTAAACTCTCCATCATTCTCCTGGTCACGGAAGGAAACCATTAATTGCCTGTTGTTTTCCGTATCCCATGCCTGAAACGGAACATCAACATAATCCCTGTAAGTATAATCCTCCGGCGGAACTCCCGGCCCCTCGCCTTCCGGTACAGTAAACCGATGTGCTTTTTGAGTAATTCCCGGACCGAACCGTAATTCGACACTTACGAAATCTTCATCCTGTACATCGGCGCCTTCATCCAAACCCGTTGTCATACCGCCATTCAAATAATTGCCACCAAAATTCACAAACTCCATAAAACTCCCGATTCCGGAGGTATCGACCCTGAGCACCATGGGATTGGTAATACTCGTAGTATTCCGGAAGGTCATGCTTCCAAAATATACGCCACCTATATATATTTTATATCGGTTGAAGGGATCAGCCTTTATTACATTATTGAACCAACCCTGAACTCCCAGAAAATCAATAAAAGTAAAATCGTAATCGTTGTTCTTTCGCCAGGAAGCCGCACCATCGGTTGAAATATATACATCGGTGCGCAACCCGGGAGCTTCGGCACCGGCGTAAATATAACTGGTATCGGCAGGACTCACGGTCACGGAAAAGCGGAATCCTGTCGCAATTCCTTCATATGCATTGAACCATGTCGACCCAAGATCGTACGATTTAATAATACCAAGACTATTGACTGCTGCATATAATGTTCTGTAATCGCCCGGGTTTGGTGCAATATCCTGTACCGCATATCCTTTATAAAAAACAGTATCCCATGCAAGTCCGCCATCGTACGATTTGAAAATGCCCTTATTGGTAGCTACTACCAATTCGTCAGCATTTTCTTCACTGACAACTATCTTATTAATCCACCTGAAGTTATCACCTTTCAATGCAGTATCGAGCTGAACCCAGGTTTGTCCCCTGTCGGTCGATTTAAATATACCGGCCCCACTCACCATGCCAAAACCTCCGTATCCCTCACCCGTACCGGCATACAACACGTTATGATCGGAAGGCGCCATAACCAGTGTATTGGTTGCCAGATTAGTGAGATCTTCTGTAAGATTTTGCCAGGTTTCACCTCCATCAGTTGTTTTCCAAATCCCTCCGCTTACGGCTGCCGCATACCATGTCCGGTAAGTAACATCATCCGGATCAATAATAACTTCGCGCGTACGGCCTCCTACATTACCGGGACCTCGTTGTACCCAGTTAAATGTGCTTTTGGCAGATTTATTTTTTTGTAAATTTCTTATAGCTTTCTGATATTCCCTGAAAGCATAGTTTGTTACATAACCATTCTTCTTCCGGCCGATAGGTGTGGTAATTTGCCTGTAGAACTCAACAAAACCTTCGGGTTTATCATAACCGTTCTCTTCGGTTTCATTTTCATTATCCTTGAAAGAATGGTGGAAATAACAGATCGATGCAATTCCCATAATAATCAAAATGAGAAAAGGTATTAAGAATCGATATGATGATGTATGCTTCATTTTACAGTCTATGCCAGTATTAATATTCAATATTTTCGAATCCGGTTTTCCGGTAGCCCAGTATCATGACGGTATCAATCCTTGCCCGGTATTCATCATAAAATCCTGCCCGCAAAAAAATTACATCTTTAATGTCTTCCGGATAAAAAGCCATGTTCTCGTAAAAGACCATTGCCAGATCATAAGCGAAATTTGTTAAAACAGGATTTTCGGTCACATAGCCATCGATACTCAGGTATTTTATTCCGTAAGTATTTGTGCTTATCATTTCCAGCTGGTCGCCCATAAGTACGGTAAACGAAGAATCGGAATAAGAAGCACGAACGCGGGAATCCGAGTCGTATATTTTATCGATGATCAGATATCCCTCGCGGTTCGGATCGAGCGCTGTAACCAGATCGTACGGTGGCAGTATTTTGCCTTCAATGTCACCTCCCTGAAATTCAAATGCGATCCAGTTATCGGCCAGTTTGTTGGGATAATCCTCCTGGTAATCAATATCGTACTCCTGCTTTGTACAGGACAATAATACTGCAATAAACAGGACAGGTAATATAATCGATTTTACTTTCATCCTAATTTTTTTTACGCCATAGTACTTCTATTTCAATTCCGTCATTCGGGGGATCGAGCAAACTAACCGTCCAGCTGAGGGTAGAACGTGTATAGCTGCCTTCACTTGAAGCATATCTTCCCAGGTAACCTTCGCCGGCAAGCAGCACCAGCTCATTGTTTCCCAGATCGACAAACCGGCCCGGCATTTTAAGATCATAGTATCCCAGCACTTCTTCACACTCGTACAATCCTTTTTCATGAATCTTTTTTACCTTCGATTCAACAGGATCCCAGTTTGTCCCTTCATAAGTTCCGGACAGATCGTTTCCTGTTACATCATGATGCGTTACTGCCACAATTCTGTCAGCTTCACCAGTAATACCATCACCATTCCGAGCCATGTAGCGGATAACGTACACCCCGATCTTTGTTACATCCACATCACCAAATGCATATACCTGTAAAGGCTCTCCGTTCGATTCGGCGGTTGCTCCGGGATCGGTATACTCCACCGTATCGGAACGCAATAACGAGATAAAGTCTCCCCCTTCAATGATGAATTGCGGGACATATGACACATGCGATACATTGTCGGTGGTATACCACTTTTCACATCCGGTAAGGATAAAAAGCAATACCAGGCCATATTGAACTTTACTTCTCATTGCTGTTCACCGGGTTTAACATCCCACCATATCTTCTCCCATACAGGCTTTATTTCAGGTGTATTGGGATTTCCTGAGATCTCTGATTCGGGAAAAATCAAGCGTTTAGGAAATCTCCCGCTGGTCACATTATTTACTGAAACGGTAAATTCACCCGGAACATAGTTCTCATCGTCGGGCGAAACCATACTGATTTCGGGATAGTGTGTCCGGTTCGATTCAAAGAATGTTTCCAGACTTTGTATTCCTGCCAGCGATACCCACTTCTGTTGTATAATAGCCTTGACAAACACTTCGGTCGGACTGCCTTCTGTCGGAAAGCGATACTGATTGTTCATATACCCCCGGATAAGATCCTGCAGATCATTCTCAGGACGCCCGGAAAGAGACAAAACACGCATGTAAGCCGCTGTAAGACCTTCATTATATTTTTCCCTGGCGTCGGTATAGCTACCTGTATTATATCGGATTATGGCTTCGGCCTGCAGAAAGCAGCTTTCTGTAAAACTCATCAGGTAAACAGGTGCATCGGGTAAAAGTATGGGTTTCGAATAACTTGAACTGTTAATACCTGTAGGCTCGTCAGGCGCATTATAATTGCCCTGAATCAGCGATTTATGCGCCCCTCCAGCTGCCGGAGTGTAAAACATGTAATTGAGCCTGTCGTAATCGCTGTTCTCCTCCAGATAGCTGTGAAGTGTCCGGCTTAATATCAGGTTGGGATTTCCGCCAAAGGCTATTATGTCCGTTTCATAAAGCGGATTCCGCTGTCCCGACTGATTCAAAAAATCGTTGAAACAGGCATCTTCCGAAAGAAAATCAGCTTCCGACTCATATAATTCTGCAATTCCGGCACGGGTTGTATCGGGCCTTACTTCGCTCTGACGCAAATAGATTTTCAGCATTAACGTGTGGGCAAACTCTTTCCAAAGGTCCATATCACCGTTGAAAATCAGATCCATCTCAGCGGGATCATTCAGATCCTCAGCATCCAAATCCTTGTCAAGCGCCGTTTTTATACGTACTATCAGGCTGTCATAAATATCCTCTCCCTTCTCGTAATGAGGGGTCAGGTTGTTCATTTCACCGGCAAGGGCTTCTGAGAAGGGTATTTCATCATACAGATCGGCCAGAACCTGGAATGTATAGGCCTGCATCACTGTGGCTATGAGATAATAATTCCATTGCTGCTCCTTAAACGACGATTGCCGCACATATTCAAAAGCCTTCAGTGCCCCAGAGTATAGCTCACCAAACTGGTAATTATCAAAACTGCTGCTGTTGATATCGTACGAATCGATTCCGGCATACTGTGAAGCGCCCGGAGACTGGGTCAGGTGCTGCGACCATAAAGCACCCAGAACCTGGTACCGCCCCCCCATAACATAAACCGCCGATGTAATACCGGACGGAAGCACCATAGTATAATCGACTTCTGCCGGGTTATTCGGATCCTGATTAATATCAAGCCAGTCCTGACATGCGCTGATAACAAGAATTATTATAAAAAATAATATGTGAATCTTTGCCTTCATCAAAATGTAACTCTCAGGTTAAATACCACGCTCCGTGTGGTTGGTTGTGCTCCGTACTCGCCAAAATCGGCCAGCAGATCATTGCCAAACGTGGTCATTTCCGGATCGATATAGGTCTGATCAGTAGGTGTGAAAAGCAATAAATTACGGCCTATAATACTTATTGTAAGTTCACTGAATGGCAATCTTCCCAGGATGTTTTCCGGAAGATCATAGGATAATACGACTTCCCTTAATTTTATGAATGAGCGGTCGATAAGCGAAGAACGGTCGATATCAATGCCTCCGTTACCCCAATAATTCACAAGATTAGTTGCGTCGATGGGTTTGGTATTCTCCACATAAATGGGATCACCATTTTCATCTTCACCGGTTTCAACCACCGAATTAGGAATAATAAAGGGTTCACGATTATTATACAGAGTAGCCGGAACAGTTCCTGCCCACAGTGTAATATCCCTGGTTCTTGAATACATCAGGCCGCCTTCGCGGAAATCGAAGCGGAATGAAAACGTAAAATTTTTATAGGTGATACTGTTTGACAAACCTCCAAAATATTTATGCTGACTGTTTCCATAGGTTACCAGTTCATCATCGGCCACGGGCAGGCCCTGGTTATCGACAACGATTTTACCATCTTCGGTATATTTGGGACCGCGGGCCTGAAAAACACCAATGGGCATACCGGGTATCGCCAGCCAGTGGATCTGTTGTCCGCCATCGACAGTAAGAGCATTCAATTCAGCATCTTCGAGTTGATTATTAAGATAATTCAGTTTATTCCGATTGCGGGTAAAATTAAAACTGATCGCCCACCTGAAGTGTTCTCTGAGGACAGGTGAAACCGTAATCAATGTCTCGAGACCCTCATTCGTGATTTTTCCCAGATTTTGCATCTGACGGCTATATCCTGATGAATAAGGAACCGGGGCCGGCCATATCAGATCCGTAGTTGTTTTATGATAATAAGCAAAATCGATTGAGAAGCGATTTTTGAAAAAACGCAGGTCAATGCCTCCTTCATACTCATCGGTCAGCTCCGGTTTAAGACGATCGTTGGCCATAAGGTCACTGACATCATATGAATTTACCTGACTTCCCCGTATTGTCAACGGGTAAGCAAAGTATCCGAAACCGTCGCTGTGAAAACCCCTGTTGAAAACCGAATAAACCTGGTAGGGTGCGGCATCATTACCAACACGTGCCCAGCTTGCCCTGATTTTCCCGTATGTCAGCACCTTCCTGACAGATGGAAAGAGTTCTGAAAAAATAAAGCCTGCATTCACTCCCGGAAAGAAATAGGAATTATTCCCGAGCGGCAGGGTTGAACTCCATTCATTTCTGGCACTTACCGAAAAAAACAACATACTTTTATAAGCAATATCAGCACTGCCATACACAGCTGCCATTCTGGTTATTACCGAAGCCTCGCTGGCATTGGGCGGCTCGTCGGAATTCTGGAGATTATTAAAATTATCGATAGTCAGGTACCGGACCGATGCACTCACACCGCGCGCTTTTCTCTGATTGAGCAATTGCCCGGCCATAAGGTTCAGATCCCAGTCTTTAAATTTTCCGGAATAGGTTAGTATGAGATCGCTGTTAAGCTGCATCTGGTTAGTCGAACTTTCACTTACCGAACCCGGGTCGAAAACAGCAGAAAACTGATTATTCCCGGCCGGTTCAATCTTGCTACGCCAGCTTTTACGCTGTTCGCCTGAAATATCCGCACCTATTCTCCATTTGAGTGCCAGAACATCGAAAAAGGAGTAGTCGAAATCAAGACTTCCGAAAAATCGGTCCTCATTATTCTTATTCCCGTTATGTTTAAGGATCTGATAAGGATTAACAGTATATAACGAATAGTGGTTATCGATGGTATTAAAATCCACATTCAGATTGGACAGTTCACGAAGACTGATATCACGTGGTGTCTGCATAACCATATTGTACACCGACTGTTCCCCCTGCCCTGTCGGTACAAAACTGTTGATCTTTTTAATATAGTTGAATGAACTCGAGGTCGTAAAACGCTTTGTCATTTTCTGTGACGCCCTGAGCGAAAGGGTATGCTTTGTATAACTGTCGGCATTTGTCGGGAAAATTCCATCCCACTGAATATTTGAATAGGAAAAATAGTAGGTTGATGTTTCATTACCTCCACTGAGTGAAA
>CAYUAV010000139.1:0-8229 GCA_964442665.1 uncultured Bacteroidales bacterium | reverse complement strand
AAATAAAATTCCGATCCTTTATCCGAATATGACCTAACGCCAATCGAACCGCCCATTAATTCGATTATTCCCTTCGATATGGCCAATCCCAATCCTGTTCCCTTATATTCTTTTTTTATACCCTCCCGGCTTTGTTTAAATCTGTCGAAAATAGTTGCCTGCTCACTCTCAGAAAGACCGGGACCACTATCCTGAACAAAAAAGCGGACTGTTTCTTCATTTTCAATAGTATAACCAAAAGTAATAGTTCCGTAACCGGTAAATTTAAGAGCATTACCAAGGAGGTTATTGAGTACCTGCTTCAATCTTACATCATCGCTTTTGATGTGTAATTTTGAATGCGGGCGTCCAGTTTGTTTAACGAGCTTGATATTATCTTTTCCCAGTCGCCCGGCTTCGGCAACAAATGTGGCCTGTAAATCCTCCATTATTTGATGTACATCTACTCTTTCGTAATGTATTTTAAGTTGTCCGGCCTCAATTTTCGAAATATCAATTATATCATTTACCAGTGTCAGCAACTGCAATGTACTAGTGCGAATTATATGGAGATATTTATCTCGCTTTTCCTTTACCAGGTGATCCCGGCTAAGCATGGTCGAAAATCCTACAATTCCATTTAAAGGGGTTCTGATTTCATGACTCATGTTTGCCAGAAAATCAGTTTTCTGCCTATCGTTTTCTTCGGCTCTGAGCTTAGCATTGATCAGCTCCTGTTCATGCTTTTTATATTTGTGTAAATCGATACAAACACCTGCAAACTCCCTTCGCTCCTTATTAAAAACCAATGTCAGATCAAAGTAGTTAATTCTACCTTTCGTATCCGGAATTTCAATTTCAGTCCGGTACGACTGTATCAGTCCTTTCAAAGACAAAGAAAATTCCAGTTTTAAGACTTCGTCTATTTCCTGCTGTGACTTTTTACTGAGAATTGATATAAAGGAAGTATGAGTTAAGTCGGAAGCTTTTATTCCAATTTTCCTGTATACCGAAGATGATATTTGTTTGATGCTTAATCCGGCATCTGCTTCGAAATAGAATCCGTCAATAGCATTCAATAACAACTGGGGAAGCGGGATATTTCTAAATTGGCCTTCATCAACTGTATCAATAGGCGTATCAGATTTTTTCAAGAAATATTTATTCGTTTTGATCTGATCATAAAATCCATCGCCAACTGAGAAGAGTAAAAAACATATACTATTATTTAATCCGTTGAAAGGCATAATACTTACAATTTGCTCTGTTTCACCGGATTTGAGCGTAAATATTTTGCGCCTCCTGTCCTTTCCGGATTCTTCAATTGCCTCGTGAATACTATTATTGTTTTTCCCAAAATAGCTATTACCATTAGTCCCATTCTGTAAATCGCTGTATTTTAAGTCCCAACTGGAATTACAGTAGAGTATTTTTGTGTTTTCGTCGATTACACATACAGGTTCTGAAAGATTATCGAACAGGAATGAAAAAGTAGAATGTATTCCTTTGTAAGAATTAGTCTTTAAATTCAGCTTATCAACCAATTCAAGCAGGTTGGATGTATGCCTTGTCAGCAGTGCAATATACTCTTCATCCAGAACCTCCGGCAAACCAACCTGTGAAAGTTCCTGACGGATTTCTTCCAACGATTGATCACAGAGTAAATCTCTTTTCAGGTTTTTCATTATCAATCACGCACCTGGTAATAAACAGATACGTTAATTACACTCAGTTCAATATTACAATGATCGGCCAAAATTAAACAGAAAGCATGTCTCAATTCCTTATATTTCCTAAAAAGTATTAACAATTATCAAGTACAAATTGTTAATAAGTAGCAAAATAATTATAGGGTAATTGATCAGATGAGATTACACCAGATAATTGTCAACGATGAACTTTTAGAAAGTGATTTTATAAAGGAATTAGCTTTTCCTAAACAGAACTTAGTTTTATTGTGTTTACGCCTTTAATATCATATAAAGGCAGACTACTTACCTGTACAACGTTATCCCCGTCTTTGAGTACTGATATTTCTTTAAGCGTTTTTATGGAGTATGCCATCGAATCGTCGACACTAAGATTCTTATCGATAAAGAATGACCATACTCCCCACACTATCGATAACTGCTTCATCACCTTACGATCGTAAGTGAAAATGCAAACAGGGGCCTTTGGCCGATTGCTGGCCAGTCGAAAAGCCGTATGTGGTTTTGCTGCAAAGGCTATAATAGCCCTGGCACCAGATTGATCGGCCATTCTGCATGCGTTAAAACAAACCGAATCGGGGACATAGGTTTCAGAAGTCATGTCGGGTAAATGTTCGTGCTTATGCACAAATTCCGTTTCCTCTGCATAATCGATTATTTTCTGCATACTCTGAATGGAATCGACAGGATATTTTCCTATCGAAGTTTCACCACTCAACATCACGGTATCGGCAGAATCGAAGACGGCATTTGCCACATCGTTCGCCTCGGCACGGGTAGGCCGGAAATTATTGATCATGCTTTCAAGCATCTGAGTAGCCACAATGACCGGGGTTGATTTACGGATGCATTTCTGAACAAGTTGTTTCTGAATGTAAGGAACTTCATCAAATGATACTTCAACACCCAGGTCTCCCCTTGCAATCATTACTGCATCTGAAATTTCAATGATGTGGTCAATTTCCGAAAGTGCTTCAGGTTTTTCAATTTTAGCTATAACCATTGTTTCTTTGTTGTGCTCCCGGATGATCTTTTTCAGATCACTAATATCTTTTGCCTTACGCACGAACGAAAGAGCAATCCAGTCAAGGTCGTGGTCAAGGATAAATTTAACGTCATCAATATCCTTTTTTGTCAGGCTGGGAATAGAAATTCGGGTATCGGGAAGGTTTACTCCCTTATGCGAACTAAGTGGTCCGCCATGAACCACCCGGGTAACAATCCTAGATTTTAAATCAGTAGAAACTACTTCAAGTTTTATTTTCCCGTCGTCAATCAGTATCGCGTTTCCTTTTTCCACGTCCTTCGGAAGATGAGAATAGTCGACATGCAGGAGTTGACTGGTCCCCTGGCATTCTTCGTTCGTGATCACAATCTCATCCCCGTCATGTATTTTCGTATTCTCTTTCTGCATTATACCCAATCTTATTTTTGGCCCCTGCAAATCGGCCAGAATGGCTATATGGGTGCCCAGATCTTTATTCACTTTACGAATGCGTTGAATCATCATTTCATGTTCATCATATGTGCCATGCGAAAAATTGAGACGGCACATATCGATACCTGATAGTATAAGTTCGCGTATTTTTGCATGTGACGAAGTCGCAGGACCCAGTGTTGCAATAATTTTCGTTTTAGAAGTATCGTGTATTTTCATGAAATATATATAAAGTAATCGGATTCGCAAATTAGTAATTGCTGCTGAATTATTAAAACTTCATATCCTATTTCTTCCTACCCTGCCGGTTATATTCAAATTTTATTTTTGCATAATTGCACAATTTAGCCACCTTTGTGCTTTTCCATGAAATGAGAGATCTGACGACAGGGCGCGTAGGAAGCAATATACTTAAATTTGCGGCTCCGATGCTAGCCGGCAACATTTTTCAGCAAACATATAATATTGTCGACAGTATTATTGTAGGACAATTGATCGGAAAAGAAGCACTCGCAGCCGTCGGAGCCTCGTTTCCAATAATATTTGCACTCATTTCATTTGTAATCGGTATTGCTTCGGGGGGTACCATTGTAGTTGCACAATATTTTGGAGCTAAAGATTATTACAGGGTACGAAGAACTATCGATACACTTTATATATTCATTTTCTTTGCGTCAGTTGCTATTACTACTTTGGGAATATCCATAAGCGAAAATGTTTTCCGGTTAACCAAACTTCCCGATGAAGTAATTCCGCAGGCCAGAATCTACCTGAACACCTTCCTTATGGGTACAATTCTGCTTTTCGGTTTTAACGGAACAGGAGCCATATTGCGTGGCCTGGGCGACTCGGTAACTCCCCTTGTTTTTCTTATTATTTCTTCGGTATGTAATATCGCTTTCGATTTTATTTTTATTAAATACCTCGGTCTGGGTGTAAGAGGCGCTGCTCTTGCCACCATTCTGTCGCAGGGAGGGGCTTTTCTCACAGCAATTGTGTATTTGAATAAAACTCATAAATTGATACAGCTCCGTATCAGAGAACTCGTTTTCGACTGGAAGATATTTTGGAAAAGCGTGAGAATTGGCGTGCCGTCAGGATTTCAGCAGACTTTTGTAGCATTTGGCATGATAGCCCTGTTTCGTATTGTCAATAATTTTGGTACCGATGTTATTGCTGCATACAGTGTTGCCGGTCGTATCGACAACCTGGCTATGTTGCCGGCCATGAACTTCGGCCAGGCACTATCAACTTTTGTAGGTCAGAATATAGGCGCTAACAAAGCAGAAAGGATCAAAACCGGATTGCGTGCCACATTAGTAATGTCGTTAATTGTGAGTATAACAATTACCTGTATCATAGTAACGTTCCGGCACCAACTGATGCATTTATTTACTCCGGATAAATCAGTAATATCCATAGGCGCCGGGTATCTTATCATAGTAGGTTCATGCTATGTGATATTCAGTATTATGTTTTCGCTGACCGGTTTACTTCGGGGAGCCGGTGATACGGTAATTCCTATGTTTATAACGCTGTTATCACTTTGGTTTATTCGCATTCCACTTGCAGCATTGTTATCCGGACGGTTTCATGATGCTATAATTAAATGGGGATTACATCTGAATTTACCACCTCTCTTTTCAGGGATACTTAATGAGAAGGGTATATGGTGGTCCGTTCCCATAGGATGGCTGACGGGAGCAATTATGTCATATTTATATTACCGATCGGGGAATTGGAGGAAAAAAGCAGTTGTACGACATGAATAATAATATATTACAGCTTGAATTATCTTCTTTTACATACTATTTTCGTATTTTCATAATAAAATTAGCAGTCAGATGATTCAGTCGATGACAGGTTTCGGAAGATCAATTTGTGAATTGAATGATAAAATTGTAACTATTGAAATTAAAACACTGAATAGTAAACAACTCGATATTTATACGCGTCTTCCAAATATTTACAAAGAAAAAGAACTTGAGTTACGTAATCTGATTTCTCAAAATCTTGTTCGTGGTAAGATCGACTTATCAATTACCTATGAAACTTCCGATACAGCTAGCTCAGCTAAAATAAATTTACCACTGGTCAAAGAATATTACCGGCAACTCAGAGAGCTTTCACAAGATCTTGATGCAAAAGAAGAGGAATCGTTACTGCAAACAATTATGCGCTTCCCTGACTCTTTGACAATTGAAAAGGAAGAGCTTAAACAAGAAGAATGGTATAAAATCATTCGTAAAACCGAAGAAGCTCTCACCAGCATCAATGATTTCAGAAAACAGGAAGGAGATGCTTTACAAAAAGATATTCTGGACCATGTAAAAAAGATCATGACTCTGCTGGATGAAATAGAATCGTTCGAAACTGAAAGGATAAGCCGGATGCGCGAGAAATTATCGGTATCGTTAAACAATAACGTTGAGCCGGACAAGATTGATGGTAACAGGTTTGAACAGGAACTGATTTACTATCTTGAAAAAATGGATATTACGGAAGAAAAAGTTCGTCTGAAAAATCATTGTGAATTTTTTGTAAAAACGACAGTCGATGAAGACATGAACGGCAAGAAACTGACTTTCATTTCACAGGAGATGGGGAGAGAAATAAATACCTTAGGTGCTAAAGCTAATCATTCTGAGATTCAACAAATTATTGTGCAAATGAAAGACGAACTTGAAAAAATAAAGGAACAACTAATGAATGTATTATAAATAAAAACCTCATGTCAGGAAAACTAGTTATTCTATCAGGGCCATCAGGAGCGGGCAAATCGACAATAACCCAGCACTTACTCAGTAAAAAAAGCCTTAACCTGGCCTTTTCAGTATCAGCATGTTCCAGAAAAAAACGCGAAGATGAAACCGATGGAAAGGAATACTATTTTCTCAGTATCGATGCATTTAAATCAAAAATTGAAGATAATGAGTTTCTTGAATGGGAAGAAGTATATTCAAACCAGTATTACGGTACGCTAAAAATGGAAGTTGAAAAACTCAGGGCGCTTGGTAAAAACGTAATTTTTGATGTAGATGTAGTGGGCGGACTGAATATTAAACGAAAATATAAGGAAAATGCCCTGTCAGTTTTTGTTAGCCCACCTTCAGTTGAAACACTGGAAGAAAGACTTACAGCAAGAAATACTGAATCGCCTGAAAGTATTTCACGCAGAGTCCGTAAAGCAAAAATGGAGATGGCTTATGCCAGGCGTTTTGATCATATCATAGAAAATGATAACCTTGAAATTGCGCTCGCCGAAGCTGAGAGTCTGGTTGACAAGTTCCTTAATTCTTAGAGCATACACCGCTTTATGAAAACCGGTTTGTTTTTCGGATCATTTAATCCTGTGCATATCGGACATTTAGCGATGGCCAATTATATTATTGAATATACCGATCTGGGACAGTTATGGTTTGTGATAAGCCCGCACAATCCTTTGAAAAAAAAAGAGACTTTACTATCTGATCAGGCCAGACTTGAAATTCTGGAACTTGCGCTCGAAGGGGATGATCGGTTTGCTATCTGTGATATTGAATTTCGGATGCCAAAACCTTCCTACACCATCGATACATTGACGTACCTTTCTGAGAAACATCCGAAAAATGAATTTATGCTGATCATGGGCTCTGATAGTCTTCTTTCGTTCCATAAGTGGAAAAATCACGATATCATCGTATCCCGATTTCATAGGCTGGTCTATCCTCGTTTGTCAGAATCGAAAATTGATTATACCAGGTATGAAAATATTACCTATCTAAAGAGTGCTCCTATAATAGAAGTTTCATCGAGCTTTATTCGTAAAGCCATTGCCGATGGCAAAGATATCAGACACTTTCTGTCTTTGAAGGTCTATAATCATATTCTCAGGTACAACCTGTATCGATAAAAAAACAGGGAGTTTCCTCACAGAAACTCCCTTACACTAATCTCACATATCCCTCAACCTCTAAAACCTAATTGAATGTATAACCAAAACCTACTTTAAATGCAAATGTGAAACCGTAATTTTCTTTATGTATTCCCCAGGTTTCGGGTCCGTTTACTTTGTCGAGTGAACCCTGATATACGCCCAGGCCAAATGATGTATCAAAATAGGCACGATTGAATAACCGGATTTTATTGCCGTATGCAAGATAATGTCCAATAGTCGATACTGTGCCCGGATCGGAAGGAACAGTGTAGGTTTCAGAGCCTAATTGCACAAGGTCAGGAGAATACGAAATTCCATTCTGGTAATTCAGGTTATATTGAAAATAGGGTGTGAATATCTTATCATTTCCCTGAATCCTGTATAGATTGCCAAGTAAAATACGATACTTGAAATCACCACCTGAAATCCTGATGTCATTTTCACAATATATTAAGCCCGCCTCCAAAGTTGTTCTTCCTTTAGTTATACTTCCGTTTGCGGTGTAACCCGCACTCTGACCGCTACCCGAATTTATAAACGAAAAACTGACCCCGTAATAAGTTTGATTTATTTCTACCGCATTTTTTTTGCCGAATGTCTGTTCTGAGGAAAGAAAAAAAATGATCAATATTACGGCATTTGCTTTCATTCTTTTAATGAATTGCATTTACTTAATAATACGCAAAGCCCTGAACCCTGTTAAAAAAAATGCGATGAGAGTTATTACAGAAAGGAATAGATATTTATCAGTACTTACAGGGGGTAATCATTATCAGAATAAGATGACGATAATCATCTTCCGGCGCCGGATAAGAAAAATATAAGCTGTGATTTAATAAATATGATGCTACAGGCCGACTGTCTCAACAATTTCGAGTCCACGTTTTAACGCGTCAATATTCATGGGAATCAGATGGTGGTGACGCTCCGGAAGAGATTCTTTTAAACCTTTAACAACATCATCGAACTCAACAATGGGACGAACCTTCAGGTAAGCTCCCAGAACTATCATATTGAAAGTACGGGAAGCTCCCATTTTAACGGCCTCCTGCGCTGCATCAACTTTATAGATGGTAATGTCGGTTCGCTCCGGATGCCGGGAAATTCCATTTGAATCGTACAGAAGTAATCCGCCTGATTTGACTTTTGATTCAAATTTATCAAGCGATTGTTGATTCAACAGAATA
>CAYUAV010000138.1:0-8261 GCA_964442665.1 uncultured Bacteroidales bacterium | reverse complement strand
TGGTTAAAGGACTGCAAGGACCTGAAGATGCGAAATACCTGAAACTGCTCGCATGCGCCAAACATTATGCAGTACATTCCGGCCCGGAATGGAGCCGTCATGAGATCAATCTCAACAACGTAAGTCCCCGCCTGTTGTATGAAACTTACCTTCCTGCCTTTAAGGCACTGGTACAGGAAGCTGATGTTCGCCAGGTAATGTGCGCTTACCAGCGATTGGATGACGAACCCTGTTGCGGAAACACACGGCTTTTACAGCGAATTCTGCGCGATGAATGGGGTTATGAATACGTCGTGGTGTCAGACTGTGGTGCTATTACCGACTTTTTTAACACCCACAAAGTTTCTTCCGATCCTGTACATGCCGCTTCAAAAGGAGTTTTAGCAGGAACCGATATCGAATGTTTGTGGGAAAACTATTCTTACAAAACCTTACCCGAAGCAGTTGAACGAGGATTGGTTACTGAAGAAGATATCGACAAAAGTTTGATGCGGGTGTTAATTGACCGTTTCGACCTGGGAGAAATGGACGACAACGCCATTGTTCCCTGGGCACAAATTCCTCCTTCCATTTTAAACAATGAAGAGCATCGTCAGCTTGCCCTTGATATGGCCCGGGAAACCATGACTTTATTGCAGAACAATAACAATATTCTGCCTTTGTCAAAATCAGTTACGAAGATTGCCGTAATCGGCCCTAATGCCAACGACGAACCTATGCTATGGGGTAATTACAACGGTACGCCGGTACGAACCATCTCTATTCTCGAAGGGATTACATCGAAAATTCCGTCGGATAGAATTTTATACGATAAGGGGTGCGATTTGGTTGAGGACAAAGTAACTCAAAGTTATTTCGACCAATGTTCATTTAACGGCAAACCGGGTTTTACTGCCACATACTGGAACAATCCTGATTTTTCGGGTGATATTGTTACCACACAACAAATCATAAATCCTATTAAAAAAACCACTGCGGGTCAGCATGAATTTGCACCGGGAGTTAAACTCGAAGGATTTTCTGCTGTATTCGAAACCGAGTTTGTACCTGAAACAACTGAAGAAATAGTATTTAAAGGTGGTGCAACCGGTTTTTTTGCATTAATTGTAAACGGCGATACGCTAATAAGCTACCACAATTGGCGCACCCTGCCTTCAAGAATACCCTATCAGGTCGAAGCAGGTAAGAAATATAAAATTGAGATTCGCTATGCTCAAATGCACGATTGGCAGGCAAATATCGAATTCAATTTCGGTAAAGAAGTGGATGTGGACTATACCGAACTCATCAATAAATTGGAAGGTATCAATCTTATAGTATTCGTGGGCGGCCTTTCCGGTAATCTTGAGGGTGAAGAAATGCCGGTTTCCTACCCCGGCTTTAAAAATGGCGACCGCACCAATATTGAACTTCCTCCGGTACAGCGCAATTGCCTCAAAGCCTTAAAAGCAGCAGGCAAGGAAATAGTCTTTGTTAACTGTTCCGGTTCGGCTATCGCCCTGACCCCTGAAACCGAAAGCTGCGATGCAATTCTTCAGGCATGGTACCCCGGCGAATCGGGCGGGCAGGCTGTTGCCGACGTGCTGTTCGGCGATTATAATCCTTCAGGAAAACTGCCTGTTACATTCTATAAAAGTTCCGATCAGCTCATTGATTTTGAAGATTATTCGATGAAGGGAGAAACCTATCGCTATACAACCGACCATCTTTTCCCTTTCGGATTTGGACTGAGTTATACCCATTTTGAAATAGGTATGGCTACACTAAGTAAAACAACCATCAAAGCTGATGAAACCGTACAGATGACAATACCTGTAAAAAATAACGGAAAACTTGATGGTACTGAGATTGTACAGGTTTATGTCCGGAAAGTAAACGACATTGACGGGCCGATAAAAACATTGCGTGGATTTAAACGTGTCCAAATTCCGGCAGGAGAAACACAACAAGTTACCCTTGAACTGATACCCTCTTCGTTTGAATTTTACGATTGGGGCCAACGAAAAATGTCGGTAACACCAGGTGAATATGAAGTGTACTACGGAAATAGTTCTGATGATAAAGACTTAAAAATGATTAAGCTATTAATTCAATAGCCCAATATACAGGCAGGATGATCTATAGTAAACTAATTGCAATGAAACCAAAAAGAAACTATGCTATGAAAAATAAAATTTTAGTCTATTTACTCGCAATTTTATCGACCGCAGGAGTATGCTCTGCACAGTCTGATTCCAAAGTTGTTGAAGATTTTAAGCCTTCATCTGTTAACCAACCGGGGAAAGAATATCCTATGGTGAATTCAGAAGGAAGAGTCCGTGTACAAATTTCAGCTCCTGAAGCCCAAAAGATCCAACTCGATATTGGAGCCGTAAAGTACGATCTGACAAAAGATGAGAACGGTGTCTGGACAGGTGAATCGGCACCCCAGGATGAGGGATTCCACTACTACCAGTTGAATATAGACGGAGCTTCAGTGCCCGACCCAAACAGTCTGTATTTTTACGGTGCCGGCCGATGGGGCAGCGGTATCGAGGTTCCTGCACAAGACCAGGATTTCTATGCCCTGAAGAATGTACCTCATGGCCAGGTGCGGGAAAATATCTACTATTCAAAAACCAACAACAGTATGCGCCGTTGTTTTGTGTACACCCCTCCCGGATACGATAAAAATATTGAAAAACATTACCCTGTCCTGTACCTGCAACACGGAGGTGGCGAAGATGAAACCGGCTGGTCCAACCAGGGCAGGGCCAATCTGATCATGGATAACCTGATTGCCGAAGGCAAGACTGTCCCTTTTATCATTGTGATGGATAACGGAACCTGGCACATGCCTGAAAAAGCCCCTTCATCTCCCCCGGATACGGCCCAAAAAAATGAACGCCCCAAATGGCCTCCTGAAGGATGGGCCGACAATTTTACAAAAACACTGCTGGAAGATATTATTCCCATGATCGACGAAAACTACCGTACCCTTGCTGATGCAGGCCACAGGGCGATGGCAGGACTGTCTATGGGTGGTATGCAAACCCGCATTATTACACTTGCCAATCCCGATGTATTCTCGTATGTCGGTATGTTTAGCGGGGGAAGCATTAGCATGAAGGATATTGAAAATGCCCCGGATTTTAAAGAAAATGTAAAACTTGTGTTTATCAGCTACGGCAGCCGGGAACTTGAGAACGGCAAAACCCGTTTTGGAGACACCCCTGAAGCTAATACAGAAGCAATTAAAGAGGCCGGCATGAATACCCGTTTCTATGTGTCTCCGCTAACAGCTCACGAATGGCAAAGCTGGAGAAGAGGCTTTTATCAGTTTGCGACCCTGTTGTTCAAATAATGGAAAATTACTTAACAACACATTTATTTCATAATCGGCTTTGACCAGCTTTATCGAAAAATAACAAATATAAAATAGTAATAATCAATGTAATTATGAAAAAAATAAAATACCTGATTGCACTATCAACCCTGATTATTCTGAACGCCTGTTCCTCCACCCTTCCGCCTGAACAGGCAAAAGTAAAACAGGGAATTGTACAAGGAACTATTGAAGACGGGTTAAGGGTTTTTAAGGGCATACCCTTTGCCGCGCCTCCTGTTGGCGACTTGCGCTGGAAGGCACCACAATCCCCTGAAAAATGGGAAGGTGTGAAACAGACTACCGAATATGCCCCTGCTCCCATGCAGGGAGGGAATCCTCCTTCAGGTAAAAGTGAAGACTGCCTGTACCTGAATGTCTGGACCCCTGCAAAATCGGCTAAAGAAAAGCTGCCAGTTATGGTTTGGATTTATGGAGGCGGGTTTAGTTTCGGGTCAACTGCCGAACCTGTGCATAGCGGTGAAGAGTTGGCCAAAAAAGGGGTTGCAGTGGTTAGCGTCGCTTACCGTGTCGGACAACTCGGATTTTTAGCCCACCCTGAATTAAGTGCAGAGAGCCCCAATGGTGTTTCAGGAAATTACGGCTTGCTCGACCAGATAGCCGGGCTTAAATGGGTTCAGGAAAATATTGCGGCATTCGGTGGCGACCCAAATAAAGTAACCATTTTCGGCGAATCGGCCGGAGGAATCTCAGTCAGTATGTTATGTGCTTCACCCCTGGCCAAAGGATTGTTTCATGGAGCTATTTCGCAGAGTGGAGGATCTTTCGGGCCCACACGTCCCACAACCTTTCCGGGTGAAAATATGAAAACCCTGAAACAAGCTGAAATTGAAGGCGAAGATTTTGCTCAAAAAGCAGGTGTTTCTTCTATTGCTGAACTTCGAAAAATAGATGCCGAAAAGCTTCCTTCCGGATGGGGTATGGGAAGCGCCTGGCCCATTGTTGACAGATATGTAATCCCTGACGATCAGTACAAGCTTTATGAGGCCGGCAAATATAATGATGTTCCTGTCTTGATTGGCTATAACTCTGACGAAGGATTAAGCTTCACATGGGTAAAAACTGCGGAAGAATTTATTGAAGGAGTAAAATTACGATATGGCAAATTTGCTGACGAGCTGCTAAAAGCGTATCCGTTAGGAGAGAACTCTATACCTAAAACAGCCCGCGACCTGGCACGTGATGCCGCATTTGGCTGGCACACCTGGATATGGGCACGGCTTCAGTCTAAAACAGGAAAATCGAAAGTCTATTACTACTATTTCGATCAGCATCCCGATTATCCTGAAGATTCACCCCAATACGATCACGGCTCTCCACACGCACAGGATGTCGTCTATGTTTTTCAGCATCTTGATCCGTCGAACCCACAAACAACTAAATCAGACCTTGAGATTTCGGAAGCCATGGGAATGTATTGGACCAACTTTGCCAAAAACGGCAATCCCAATGGCGAAGGAGTTCCTGAATGGCCTGCTTTTAGTGATGAAAATCCAGTGGTAATGTACCTTGGTCCAACACCCCATACAGGCCCTGTGCCCAGTGCCGGATCACTCAAAATACTTGATAATTATTTTGAATGGAGAAGAACTCCTGAAGGAGAGACATGGGCTAAATAATTTCACACAAGCAGAAGCAACCAGCTATATCTCAAATTTCAATTGACTTAATTTTTTTATTTAATAATATATAAAAATCCTGGTTATGAATCGATTCCTGATTATTTTACTTATTGCTATGAATTTTTCGGCATTTGGTCAGTTTCCGGAATTGGCCCCGACACCTCCTATGGGATGGAATTCATGGAATGCCTTCGGACTTGAAATAAACTCAAAAATTGTCATGAATGTTGCCGATTCTATGTTGACCAAGGGGATGGCAGATGCCGGTTATGAATATATTGTGATTGACGACGGCTGGCAGATTGACAGGGATGCAGATGGAAGAATTATTGCTGATTCCACCCGGTTCCCGGAAGGAATAAAATTCCTGTCGGATTATGTTCATGCACGAGGCCTGAAGTTCGGCATTTATACCTGCTGTGGAACCAAAACCTGTGGCGGACGTCCGGGGAGTTATGGCTATGAAACGATTGACGCCAATACTTACGCCGGATGGGAAGTAGATTTCATTAAGGAAGACTGGTGTTTTACAGATGGTTTGGATACCCGCACGCAATATAATATTATGAGTGATGCTATAAGGGCTTCGGGAAGGCCTATGATTTTAAGTATCTGTGAGTGGGGAATATCCAGTCCCTGGGAATGGGCTGAGGGAATAGGGGCCATGTGGCGCACCACAACTGATATTCAGGATTGTTTTGATTGTATCCGGGACTGGGGAGGAATGGGCTGGGTCCACATCCTTGACAAAAATGCAAACCTTGCACCTTTTGCAGGCCCCGGACACTGGAACGACCCCGACATGCTGGAAGTAGGGAATCAGGGCCTGAATCTCACTGAATGCCAGTCACACTTTTCTATGTGGTGTATGCTGGCTGCACCCCTTATGGCAGGCAATAACATCAGTACGATGGATGATAGTATCCGGGATATCCTGACAGCACCTGAAATCATTGCTGTAGATCAGGACCCGTTGGGAATACAGGGAGTCCGGATCAGAAACGATGAAGGATTGCAGGTATGGCAGAAACCATTAAACGACGGTACTTCCGCCGTAGCCCTGCTTAACCTGACGGATGAACCTGTAGCTATGCAGGTTTCTCTTGAAGAAATTGGTTTTAAAAAGGGTGTTTCAAGCAGTGTGCGAGACCTTTGGAAACGAAAAGACCTTCCTGATATACAGGATTTCTATCAGACTGAGGTTGCCCCTCATGGGGTAGTTCTTCTGAAAATCAAAGGAGAGAAAGCACCTGTTTCTGAACTCAGATTCGGGGATGAAAATATCAAAATAAATAAAGGCAATCACAGATTGATACAATTATCAGTACTTCCTTTGCTTACTCCTGTAAAAGTAAGTTCTTCCGATGAACAGGTGGCCTCATTGAGCCTTACGGGGGTAAACCAATACCGCTTAACTGCTGAAGGAGAAGGCCAATGCAAACTGCTGGCAAAAACAGCTGATGGCACACTGACGGCATCCTGTACGGTAACTGTTATTCCTTCCTCATTACCTTCACCCTGGAAACTTGATGACATAAGAGACAACAAGTCTTCAGCGGTATTTGAGAAAGGAGTCTTTACCATTGAAGGCGGCGGCTCCGATATTTGGGAAACCCATGACCAGTTTGCATTCCTGAGCAAGCCTGCTTCCGGCAACCAGTACATTTCTGCAAGGGTTATTTCACAGACTTCACCGCATCCCTGGGCAAAAACAGGGTTGATGTTCAGGGAAAGCACTGCTGCAAACAGCCGCTTTGTTATGATTTGTATGACACCGGGGAATGGAATATCCCTGCAATGGCGCAACAGTACCGGAGGTTCTGCTATGAAGAAGGATTTCACTGCCACAGCCTTGCCTGTTTATTTTAAATTAGAGAAAAAAGGCTCCTCCTTTTTTGCCTATCAATCCTCTGATGGTAATCAATGGGACTTGCTTGACGAGATTACGCTGGAGCAGACTTTTAATAATCAATATCTGATCGGAATGGTTGTACTTTCCCATAGTAGCCATTTACTCAATATTTCAAAATTTGACAAGGTTAAAACAGGACCGCTTAAAGAATAGTATTAAATAAAACCTTTTATGAAAGGCAAAAAAAGATTTCTTTATTGGGATACAATACGGTCAAGGAAAAATAACTACTTAACCATTATATATCTTTTAAAACAGGCTATTATGAAAAAAATATCTATTATAACCCTATTAGCTGTTGCCCAGATTGTTAGTACACATGCACAAACGTATGAAAAAATCGAATCAGGCATAAAAACTAAAATCGATTCTCTTGAAATTGAAATCCGGTTTTTCAGCCCTTCTATTGTGAGAGTGATTAAATGGCCCGAAGGAACGACGCTCTCGAAAGCAAGCCTTTCGGTTATTAAATCGCCACAGAAACAGGATTTGACAATAAACCAGCAGGGCGATGAACTTATCCTGGCGAGCAAACAAATCATAGTTGGGGTAAACCTGAAAAACGGTAAGGTTTCATTCAAAACATCCTCAGGCAAATTACTTCTAACGGAGAAAGCATCTGGGGCAGGATTCACCGATTTCAACGATGCCGGTGTAAAAACCTATAGTGTAAAGCAATCCTTCCTCCTGGATAATGATGAAGCTATATACGGGTTAGGCATTCAGCAACAGGGGAAAATGGTGCAACGCAACCTTGAACTACGGATGATACAGGGGAATACGGATGATTATATCCCTTTCTTCCAGTCGGTGAAAGGATATGGCCTGTTTTGGGATAATTATTCCCCTACTACTTTTACCGATAACGAGGAAGAAACTTCGTTTAATTCTGATGTTGGCAATTGCATCGATTATTATTTCATGTATGGCGGCAATGCTGACGGCGTGATTGCTGAAATGCGCGACCTGACCGGCCAGGTTCCCATGTTTCCTTTATGGACTTATGGCTACTGGCAAAGCAAAGAACGTTACAAAAGTCAGGATGAAACTGTAGGCGTGGTAAAAAAATATCGCGAGCTGGGCGTGCCATTTGATGGCATCATTCAGGACTGGCAATACTGGGGAAATAATTACCTGTGGAATGCCATGGAGTTTCTAAATGTCGAATTTTACGACCCGCAGAAAATGGTGGACGAAGTACATCAACTCCATGCACATATGATCATCTCCATCTGGAATTCATTTGGCCCGCATACCAAACCTTATAAAGAGCTGGATAAAAAAGGTATGCTTTTGGACTTTGTGACCTGGCCGGCATCAGGTTCGCAAAAATGGCCGCCTA
>CAYUAV010000137.1:0-8275 GCA_964442665.1 uncultured Bacteroidales bacterium | reverse complement strand
GTTTTATATGAGTTTGGAGGCAAGGTAAAGAAAGATAATTTCAAACCAATTTTATATATCCACTTCAATAAGGAATTCCTTAATTATTATTTCGGAGCTATTCCGCGTAATGATCTGATTACACTACCTCTTGTGCTCCAATCTGATACTGTTCAATACTACCGACCCAATTGTGAAGGAATGTACGTAGAATTCAGAAAACCGCAGGCACACCAGTCAATATGGCTCGACTGGACATCACGACAGGCAGATACTATTCGCGAAGTATTCCAGATTGGGGGAACAGGAATAATTGACAAGGGATTATTCTTTTACCGTCACGATTTTATTATGACACATTACGCCCGACCTGCAATCCAAATGCCAAACGATTATATTCGGGATAATGGTGGATTATATGCAAGAATTGGCGTTGATCTTACACCCTATTTATTTGATTCACTTACAATAAGTACAGGATATTGTTTTTCATATGACAGGATCAGGGAAATATATGATTTAACGTATTATCACGGCTCACTTACTCAATTATATATTGAACTGATAAATATTGGTTTGCGAGCCTCAATTTATCTGGGCGACGGACAAATACAACTATGGGGCGATAAAAATTACAGAGCCAACTATTATAACCGCTTTGATCTGGTTTGGCATTTTTTCAGAAAAAAGAATATCAGAGGAACGATGGAATTTTCCTTACATGTTGTGGATAATATCCTGGATGTTAGTCAGTCTTTTAAAATTCGTGCCACACTCGGTGGTATTACAAAACTAAGACTCACAAAAAATGATTAAAAATCCAATTGTCCGAAAGTTCTCAGACCTTTAATAAAAAACTTGAATACAATACTTTTAGGATAGATATGTGATACCCGCTTCTTAGCAATTATTCTGTTAAAAATTCTGCGTTTATTTATTAGGAGCGGTAATCTGATGTAAAAATGCAAATGAGCCTGTACTACGGAAAAAAAGAAAGATATTTTTCCCTGGAATAAGTAAAGCAGCGCCGAAACACTATCAAGAACCATACGCGGTAGCATGATGGTAATAAATCCGCTTTGGCTGACATTTTTAAAAAGCAGAAAAAGACTATTCCTGTAATTATAATAAAGTTTCCGTGGATTATCATTAGGGAGAGTACCCCCGCCAACATGATAAACCACTGAATCGGAGCAGTAATATATTGAATATCCTAAACGTTTGAGCCGCCAGCACAAATCAATTTCTTCCATATGAGCAAAAAAATTACCATCAAATCCTCCTGTTCTGGAATAAGCCGAAGCCCTTAAAAACATACAAGCTCCGGAGGCCCAGAAAACCTCCTTCAACTCGTCATATTGCCCTTCATCCTTTTCAATATGTGTAAGAATTCTTCCCTGACAAAACGGATATCCAAACTTATCGATAAAGCCTCCTGCTGCACCAGCATACTCAAAAAATTCCCTCCTGTTGAACGATCGGATTTTAGGCATAACCGCTGCAATGGAATTGTCATTATCCATTAAGTTTATTAACGGACCGAGCCAATTTTCTGTGACCTCCACATCTGAATTTAAAAGTAAATAGTAGTCTGAATCAATCTTTGGAAGAGCTAATGCATAACCACGGGCATAACCGTAATTTTTATCGAATGAGATAATTTTAATATCAGGATAGTTAATTCTGATGAATTCAATCGAATCATCCGATGAATTATTATCGGCAATATATATAGCAATGGATGGACCAGACGAATATTTTACTACCGATGGTAAGAATTGCCCGAGATAGTTCTTCCCGTTCCAATTTAAAATTACGATGGCAACTTTAGTTCTCATTTAATTTACTGCAACATGTTTATATTCTTCGGGCTTGTATTTGAAACGCTTATGCGACCATAACCAGTATTCCGGCTGAACTTTAATTAAACTTTCCATACTTCGTATATATTTTTCAGCAATTTCATATGGATTTGCTTTATCGGGTTCAGTACATATTTCCTTAAAAGTAATCTGATAATATCCTCTTTTCGGATGTTGAACATTCATAAAAATAACAGGAAGATTAAATTTCCTGGCAAGCTTATCCATGCCTGTTATAACAGGGGTCTCCTGATTCAGAAATTGGGTCCAGAATTCAAGATCTCCTTTAGGGGGCCTCTGATCACCTAACAAAATGAGGGCAAATGTCTCTTTATTTACTACTAGTGTATTAATAGTGCGCAAGGTCTGCTTCATTGGAACAGGAACTGAAATAAATTTACTTCGAATATGAAGAAATAACCGGTCGAAAAGTTTATTATGCAAAGGTTTGTAAATACCATACATAATGTATGGTGAACAAATACTTATATTGATAGACCATTCCCAATTGCCATAGTGACCTATGGCCAGAATAATACTTTTCCCTTCGTTAAAATATTTTTGCAGTAATTCAAGGTTTTTATAGGAATAGCGACGGTTACATTCCTGAATACCCATATTTATCAAATAAATACTTTCAATAAAATAGTCGCTTAAATAACGATAGAACCGTTTTGAAATCATTAAAATTTCTTTTTCTTTTTTTTCGGGAAATGCCTTGCTTATGTTCTCAACTACAACTTTTTTCCGATACCCTACCAGATAATACAGGATAAGATAAATAAGATCAGAAATAATGTACAAGGCTCTCAGGGGCATTAATGTTATGAGCCATAGCGGAAAAAGTATTATTTTATCGGTTATTCGAAGTACTCCGGACATTTTTAAATATTCAAGAATTCACCTACTTTTTGCTGAAACTCAGCGAAAACAGCCTCATTCGATGCAACTATTTCGTTACCAAAAATAAAATTATCACCACCATTAAAATCGCTGACTTTCCCTCCTGCCTGCTTTACAATAAAAGCACCTGCTGCAACATCCCACGGATTAAGATTATATTCATAAAATGCATCGTATCTTCCACAGGCAACATAGGCCAGATCAGTGGCAGCTGAACCCATTCGCCTTACTCCGTGTGAATAGAGAAAGAAATGTTTTAGCGAATTCATAAAAGGATCCAATCGTGAAAAATTTTCATACGGAAAACCCGTTGCTATAAGCGATTCATCAACACGACCGGCTTTTGAAACATGGATTTCATTACCATTGAGATAGGCCAAAGCTCCCTCATAACTATAGAACAGTTCGGATAAACTAATTTCATACACAATCCCGATTAATACTCTCTTCTTTTCAATTAAAGCAACACTAACTGCGTAAGGCGGTGAACCATGAATAAAATTTGTTGTTCCATCCAGTGGATCGATCACCCAGTTATATTTATCAGTGCGATTTTTATTGGTACCTTCTTCGGCAATGAAACCAGCCTGAGGCAGTATTTTTTGTAATCCCTCAATTAAAAGTTTTTCAGAACCTTTGTCGACATACGTTACAAAATTATGCCTGCCTTTTTTTTCAATTTTATCATCAGTAAGTTTTAATTTTTCTCTCAAAATAAATTTACCGGCATCTTTGACAACTTTAATAGCCTCTTCACAGGTTTTCTTTAAATCCATACACATATGAATTACAGCTGGCAAATATAGTGGGATAATTTATGATATAAAAAAGATATGCCAGTGCTTTAGTCGAGGTGAAAGGAGGTTTTATTACTCAAAAAGTTTTCTTTTGTAGTAATCGTGTAATACAAATTGCGATCTGATTTCTTCCTGCGAATCGGAAGAAATGTAAGGATTGTCCTGTTCTTCGTTTATAAGCCTTGCCTTTACATTATCTTTAAGTTGAATATTGATCATATCCTGAATTTCTTTCTGGATCTCCCTGTCGAAAATCGGGCAGGCAATTTCAATACGTCTGTCGAGATTCCTTCCCATTCCATCGGCTGAAGAAATATAGTATAGCTTATTGCCATTGTTGTGGAAAATTAATATCCTTGAATGTTCCAGGAATTTATCAACAATGCTGATGGCCCTGATTCTTTCACTCATACCCGGTATGCCGGGAATAATCGAGCATGCCCCACGGATTATAAGCTGGATATCAACTCCTGCATTGTTTGCCTGATAAAGTTTATTAATTATTTCTTTATCAACCAGTGAATTTAGTTTCAGAATAATTTTAGCCTTCTTACCTGCCTTTGCATACCTGATCTCATTTTCGATCAGTTTATAAAATCGTTTACGCATATACAGCGGCGAAACTATCAGGTGGCGATAATATTGATTCTGATGAGTATTGGCAAAAAAATCAAATACTTTTTTTACTTCATGTGTTATCCGTTTATCAGCTGTGAAAAGAAAAAGATCGCTGTATACACTGGCTGTCCCCTCATGAAAATTCCCTGTGCTTACGCATGAATAAAGAATTGATTTTCGATCTTCAATACGTGAAATGCACAACAGTTTGGAGTGGACTTTCAATCGCGGAATTCCGAAATAGATATTCGCACCGGCTTCTTCCAGCACACGCGACCAAAAAATATTAGCCTCTTCATCAAATCGTGCCTGAAGTTCGATAACGACATTCACGATTTTTCCGTTCCGGCACGCATTGGTAAGTGCGTTAATCACCTTCGAATTCCTGGCTACGCGGTAAATTGTCAGTGAAATTTCTTTTACTTTCGGATCGATCGCTGCTTCCTGTAACAAACTGATAAATATATTAAAATCCTGGTATGGGACGTGAAGCATAAAATCTTTCTTCTTAATAACTTCCAGAATACTTTTGTTATACTCAACCATTTTATGCCATACAGGCTGTATTTTTTCATATTCCAGTTCTTCAGCACCAACATTAGGAAAACTCATAAAGTCCTTAAAATTATGGTACCTTCCACCCGGTATGAGATTACTCTCTTCGTCAAGCTTTAGCTGCTGAATAATATAATCCAACAGATCTTTAGCAATGCTGTTATCGAAAACAAATCGAACGGCTTCGCCCGTTCTTCGTCCCATCACACCTTTTGAAATAAGTTCAAGGAAGCTTAACGAAACATCGTTATCCATATCCAGCTCTGCATCGCGCGTTAGTTTTATTGTCCAGGCATTGCAACTATCAAATTCGAATATTGCGAAAATATCCTCTAAGGCAAACCGGATTATATCTTCGAGTAAAGTAATGAATTTACGGTTCGACTCGGAAGGAAGTTCGATAAATCTGGGTAAGAGGTCGGTTGGTATTTCAATCAGGGCAAATTCCTGATTGCCCGATTTTGTAGTTTGCTGAAGCTTGATTGCAAAATAGATAGATTTATCTTTCAGATAAGGAAATTTATCGACATTTTGCAACATAATGGGTGAGATGACCGGCATAATCTTTTCCTTAAAATATTTTCTTACAAAGATTTCCTGCACCGGATTTAGCTCTTTCTCGTTAATGATAAAAATATCATGCTGCTCAAGTTCTCCCAGAATGTTGTGAAAAGTTGTCTCAAACTTGTTCTGAAGTTTTAATACTTTTTTCTGTATTTTATTCAGCAGGCGCTTTGGCTTTTCTCCTTCAACTCTCTGTCCGCCTTCCTGTACGTCAATCATTCGTTTAATGGTTGCAACCCGTACCTTGAAAAATTCATCAAGATTATTGGAAAAAATGCCCAGAAAGCGGATACGCTCAATCAGTGGTACATTCTTTTTATCCTGCGCTTCCTGAAGAACACGATCGTTGAACGATAGCCAGCTGATCTCCCTGTTGATTATTTTTTGTTGTCGTTTGCTCATTAACCGGTTTAAGGTTTTTACTGATTAAATTTACCCTGGCTATACCTTGCTAGGATAATCGATTAATTCGGAAACCAGTGTTTGTTTATCAATTTCCGACCATTTTTCGCACTTAAAGCTAAAACAGGCAATACCGCAGGTTGGTATTTCGATTATCGGATTTTTGGCATAATTCCGTGCAAGTTCGGTAAAATCAGGATTATGTCCAAATATCATTAATTTTCTTACATCACCAGGCTGTGATTTTATGAGCTCAATTATTTCCTTCAGACTATTTCCGTATAAACGTTTATCGATCGTGAGTTTTTTATAGGGCAACTCAAATACCGTGAGAAAAATTACTGCAGTATGCAGTGCACGATTCGCCGGACTACTGATAAAAGCCTGTGGAACTTTTCTGTCAATTTTTAACCGACGTGCCATTTCGTATGCATTATGGATGCCCCTGAGTTTTAAAGGTCTGTCGATATCTGAAATATTATCCATATCCCAGCTCGATTTTGCATGACGAACAATAAAGATTTCCTTTTCTTCACTCATAATAGTAATTTTCTTTATAACAGATTACTAGCCAATTCGGCTAAAAAGCTTCTTTCACCTCTTACAAGATTAATATGTGCAAATATTTCCTGCCCTATCATTTTATCTGTAAGGTATGATAATCCGTTAGATTTCATATCAAGGTATGGAGTATCAATTTGTTCAATATCCCCCGTGAAAACCATTTTCGTACCCTCACCGGCACGTGTGATTATAGTTTTTATTTCATGTGGAGTCAGATTCTGTGCCTCGTCAACAATAAAGAATACTTTTGAAAGGCTGCGACCTCTTATATAGGCTAACGGAGTAATAATTAGTTTATCCTGTTTAACCATCTCTTCAATTTTCTGATAATCTTTGCTTGTTGCTGCAAATTTATTTTTAATTACATCAAGATTATCAAATAACGGCTGCATATAGGGCCCGATTTTCTCTTTCACATCGCCTGGCAGAAATCCTATATCCCTGTTCGAAAGCGGCACAATGGGTCGTGCCAGAAATATCTGGGTAAATTTCTGTCTCTGGTGTATTGCGGTTGCCAGCGCAAGTAAAGTTTTACCGGTACCTGCCTTTCCGGTAATCGAAACAAGCTGAACATTATCTCTTAAAAGAGCATCGATAGCAAAAGTTTGTTCTGCATTACGGGGTTCAATGCCGTAAGCTTTTTGTTTTAGCACCCTGTTAAAAATTGTATTGGCATGATCGTAATGTACAAGCGCACTCGAGCGATTGCCTTTCAAAATAAAATACTGATTCGGATTGGGTTCCGGTGACAGTTTTATATTTTCGGCAGGAATGCCGTCAACCCCCTCATATACCTTAGATATCAGGCCATCATCAATATTGTCAAGTGTATATATTGCTTTATAAATCTCATCGATATTCTGAACCTTATCACTTTCATAGTCTCCCGCCATTACGCCAATCGATTTAGCTTTCATCCTGAGATTGATGTCCTTGGTGACAAGAGTTACCTGATCTCCATTATTTTTCAAAGAAACATATTCGGCAATTGCTAATATGCGGTGATCGGGTGTATTTTCAGGAAATGATTCCCTCATTTGTTCCGAAAAAGGTTTTCCCGTCTCAATCGAAAGTTTGCCCAAGCCTTTCCCAAGGGAGACTCCCCCATTAAACAACCCGTCGCCGGAAAGTTTATCCAGTTCGCGGGTAAACTCACGTGCATGAAAATTGATGAGATCGTTTCCCTTTTTAAACTTATCCAACTCCTCCAGAACTGTTATAGGAATAACAATGTCGTTTTCCTCGAAATTGTAAATACACTTATAGTCATGTAAAAGAACGTTGGTATCCAATACAAAAATCTTGCATTTCTTCTTTGTCATCTGAATTTTTCCTTCTTATATGTACGAAATTAAAATTAAAAATTAATTCGTATAATTTTGTCAGGCTTATTACTTCAAAATTCCCGTTTATTATGGATATGATGGAAGCTATATTCACAAGACGCAGTATCAGAAGATATTCTGATGAAAAAATTGACGATTTAATAGTTGATAAAATTCTTCATGCAGCAATGTATGCACCATCGGCTGTGAATAAACAGCCATGGCATTTCATTGTTTTCGAAGACGAAACAACCAAAGATGCCATAATGAAATTTCATCAGAATGCCGGAATGCTTAGGGAAGCACAAAAATGCATACTCATTTGCTACGATGAAAAATTGCAACATGACGAAGGATATGGTATTATTGATTGTTCCGCTGCAACTCAAAATATACTCCTTGCTGCACATGCTGAGGGATTAGGTTCCTGCTGGATTGGCCTGCAACCCAGACAAAAACGTGTTGAAGCTGTTCATAAACTATTCCGGCTGCCGGAACATGTTATTCCTTTTGCGTTAGTTTCACTCGGATATCCTACAGAAAAAAAGACCACCCCGGAACGTTTTAAACCTGACAGGATTCACTTCGGAAAATGGTAAATCAATCGTCATAATCTTTACATGACCTATAAAGAAACGCTTAAATATCTATTCAGCGCTCTGCCGATGTACCAACGCATTGGTAGTGCGGCCTATAAGGCCGATCT
>CAYUAV010000136.1:2171-8290 GCA_964442665.1 uncultured Bacteroidales bacterium | reverse complement strand
ATATGACTCCCCAGATGCTTTCCAGAGCCCGCGAAACTGCCCGGCATAACGAGTATTCAAATGTAGAATTCCGGCTGGGTGAAATTGAACATCTTCCGGTGGAGTCGGAAACCGTTGATGTGATAATATCCAATTGTGTAATTAATCTTTCACCCGAAAAACAGGAAGTATTTAATGAGGCATTTCGCGTATTAAAAAGTGGCGGAAGACTTGCCGTATCGGATATTGTAACATCAGCCGAACTGCCGGAACATATCAGGAATGACATGAAACTTTATACTTCATGCGTGGCAGGCGCCTCTAAAACCGATGACCTTAAAAATATACTCACGGCTGCCGGTTTTGTTTCAATCGATATAAAGCCGGTGGAACCCGGTAAAACATACAGTACACTATGGACTGATAAAAGCGATATCTCCGATTGTGTTTTTGCTGCAAACATTGAGGCCAGGAAACCCTGAAAACTCTCTAAAGGCTGGAATCAATCCTTGATTTTGATAAATTCGAAAAGAATTCATCTTTGAATTATGAATCTGGTAATACGAAAGGCAGGAAAACAGGATTGGGACCCGATAAAAAGGGTATTATCGGAAAATCAACTTCCGACAGCCGATATTTTCGGGAATTCAATCCTGTTTTTCGTTGCATTGACTGAAAACAGGATTATAGGAACCATTGGGCTAGAGCACTATAATTCTGTCGGGTTATTACGATCGCTGGCTGTTAGTAAAGCATTCAGAAACCGGAGAACAGGTGAAAAACTGATCAGGCATGTGTTTGATCTGTGTTCTGACCGAGGTATAAAGGAATTATATTTACTGACAACCACAGCTGATACATACTTCAACAGGTTCGGATTTCAAACGATCGACAGAAGTATCGTTCCTGATGTAATTAAGCAAACAAGTGAGTTTCGTGAAATTTGTCCTTCACCGGCCATCATTATGTATCGGGAGGGTAATTTATAAGTTCTGAAATCATATGGTAATGTTTGAGTTGTAATATTTTACATGTTATCACCTCCCGTCCCGATATAGCGGGATCGGGATTCGTTAATATTATAAAAGAAGTATACCTGATCTGCAAGTAAGAATATTGACCCGGCCGTTAAAAAACTGATCTGTTTGTTAAAAAAGTTGAACCAAACGCGAATAAAGTTAATTCGTTCCCCGATTTTATGTGATACGGCATAAAAAAAACCTGATCCGGGGTAAAAAAAACTGACCCGAATGAGTATTAATCCTGATAAAACGACAAAAAAAATGATCCGGAGATTAATAAAATTGATTCGTATAACGATTCACTATAATCTTATATGAAAAAACCTGATAGTGACAATAAAAAAGTTAATCCGGATAAGCTTCGATCCTGATGTAACAGCAAAAATGTTGATTGGAATAATAGCGTTTTGGAATTGCCACATTGAATTTATATCAGTTTAAAACATTGCTGCCACCGGTAACCTGGCGGGATTTTATCTGCGGTTTGAAATGTGATGTACAGTAAAGAAGTCACATTTATTTTTTGAGTAGCTACAATAATTTCGTTACATTTAACATAATAAAGCAAAGGATTATATATGCACAGGTTAGTAATTATTTCAATTTGTTTGTTTTGTTCCGGTTTGTATAGCCAGGCACAGAGCGACACGATAAACCAGACAGATGCTTCGGGCCTGAAACAGGGCTATTGGGAAAAGACTTTCCCAAACGGTAAACTCATGTACAAGGGGTATTTCAGGGATGGAAAACCGGTAGGAGAGATGCAGCGCTATTATGATACCGGAGAGTTGAAAGCCATAATGCTTTATAAGGAGAACTCACCTTATGTGAAAACCCGGTTTTTTTATGATGACGGCGAACCGGCCGCCGAAGGAACGTATTACGAAAATAAAAAGGATAGTTTGTGGACTTACTATAGTTTTTATACAGGAGCCATAACCTCGACAGAAAATTATAACAAGGGAATAAAACAGGGGATGGAACGTAAGTACTATCCAAACGGACAGGTTTCGGAAGAAATTGAATGGGAAAACGATGTCAGGAATGGATTATGGAACCAGTATTTCGAGGACGGCACGGTTAAACTGAAAAGCTTTTATTCGTCCGGTAAAGTATCGGGGCCTTATACATTTTACTGGCCAAACGGGAATTTGTATATTAAAGGTCAGTTTGTCGATAATAAAAGGCACGGAAAATGGTTTTTTTACACCGATGAAGGAGAACTGAAATCGGAAATTGACTATTACTTCGGTAAGGCAGAAAATGAAGATGAAATCATTGCAAAGGACCAGGAGTTCTTTAAAATGGTCGAAGAGAACATGGGCAAGTTCGAAGAACCCACTATCGATGATGTGATGCCTGGAGGCAGGGAATTCTAGTGATCACAAAGAAATGCAGATATGATATAATTTGATATTTATGTGTCTTACCGGTTAAAGGCATACATTGATTCGATTTATGCTTCTGTTATCCGATATTCCTTTGGTTCATAAACTCCTGGCATTATAATTTGTTATTACAGGTAAAGCATTCGTATCTTTAAATATGATTTAATACCTTGAAGGTTTTATCAGATTAATAGAATAAAAAAAAGTGAAGAAGATCCTTTGTTTTTCATTTCTTCTCTGGGTAGCCGGCGAAGTTATTGCGCAGAGCAATCTCCCGAAATACTGGATATCATTTACCGATAAAACAAATACACCCTATTCAGCCGGCAGACCTGAGGAATTTTTATCATCACGATCAATTGAACGACGTACCCGGCAGGGAATTGCCATTACGGAAGATGATCTGCCTGTCGACCCGGAATATCTGGACCGGGTAAGAAACGAAGGCATTACGATAATTAATGTTTCCAAATGGTTCAACGGGGCGTTGATCGGGCTGAGCGATACAGCTTACCTCGATACGTTACGTGCCCTTGATTTCGTAAAATCTAAAATTGTTAAGGTTAAACCGGGATTTAAAGATATTCCGGCGAAAACCAATGATTCAAAATTCAAGACAGAAATTAGTCCGTTACCGGTACAATACGGGTATTCCTATAACCAGATACATATGATTAATGGCGATTATCTCCATGAGCTGGGATTTACGGGTGAAGGTATGCTTATTGCAATACTCGACGCAGGTTTTACTAATGCAAACAGTATATCATCACTCGAACATATCTGGGATGAAAACAGGGTAGTGGCCTGGAAAGATTTTGTAAAAGACGGCAGAGGTTTTTTTATAAATACGCACAATCACGGCACGGCTGTATTTTCAATTATAGGTGGTTTTCAGCCCGAAATACTGATTGGTACCGCCCCAAATGCTGCGTATATCCTTGTCCGTACCGAAGATGTGTCGAGTGAATACCTCATTGAAGAATACAACTGGGTTTGCGGTGCTGAGTATGCCGACAGTCTGGGGGCCGATGTGATAAATACATCTTTGGGATATACCCAATTTGATGACCCTTCTGAAAATCATACCTACTCCGAACTTAATGGTCGTACGGCACCCATATCCATCGCTGCTACAATGGCGGCAAGAAAAGGAATCATAGTTTCCACGAGTGCGAGCAATCTGGGCGACGATCCGTGGTTTCATATAGGGACTCCGGCCGATGCCGACAGTATTCTGGCCGTTGGTGCTGTAGATTCGGATGGAATTATTACAAATTTCAGTTCCAGAGGTCCTTCGTTCGATGGGAGGGTAAAACCGGATATAGTGGCACAGGGAAAGAATACCGTGGCTCAGAATATCGACGGAAGTTTTGTTCCTTGTTCGGGTACCTCATGTTCGTCGCCGGTAATTGCTGGTATAGTTACCTGTTTGTGGCAGGCTAATCCGCATGCAACAAATATACAAGTAATGGATGCCGTTCGTAAATCGGCATCGAAATACTTTAATCCCGATTCGGCTTATGGTTACGGTATACCTAATATGTTGACCGCCGATTGGATGTTAAAACCGTTGGAAGAGATTACAAACAATACCATTACTTCATTTATGCTTTTCCCAAACCCGGCAACCGACTATTTCTATTTACAGGTATATCGTCCGGAAGAAACCAGTAATGAAACAATTACCCTGAATTTTATCGACCTTTCAGGTCGTTTGCATCGACAGGAAACGCGGCAGATTACAGGACATCAGTTTGTACTTGAGATCAGGAATATCGATAATCTGTTAACAGGTTTGTACATTCTCGAAATTGAGTTATCCGGCCACAGACACGAGTTACTGTTCTCAAAAATTAACTAATCATGCAAACTGACGCACTTTCACTGCTTGAACTCAATACCAGGATTAAGGAAGTTATTAAGTCCGGCACTGAGCGGAACTACTGGGTTATAGGCGAAATCAGTGAAATAAAGGTTAACTACAGCGGACATTGTTACCTGGAGCTTATTCAGAAAGACCCGGATTTGGATCAAATAATTGCGCGTAACCGGGCCACAATATGGGCACAAACTTTTCGTCTGGTAAAACCCTATTTCGAAACCACTACCGGTCAGCCACTTGCCGATGGACTGGGAATTCTTGTTAAGGTAAGTGTGGAATTTCATGAAGTTTTTGGCCTCAGCCTGAATATACTTGATATAGAACCCACATATACTGTCGGTGAACTCGCGCTTCGGAAACAGAAAATTATCGAACGTTTAGCGGAGGAAGGAGTACTTGAGATGAACAGGGAGTTGGAGTTACCTCTCCTCTGTCAGAAGATAGCAGTAATATCATCGGAAACGGCTGCAGGTTATGGCGATTTTATTCATCAACTGCAACATAACTATGAGAGGTATAAATTTTATTACAAACTTTTTCCGGCAGTCATGCAGGGCGATGAGGCCGAGAAATCGATCATAGATGCTCTCGACCGGATTTACACCCATGAAAACTTTTTCGATGCAGTGGTTATTATCAGGGGTGGAGGCTCGCAAGCCGATCTGAGTTGTTTTAACAGCTATTGGCTGGCCTACCATATCACACAATTTCCACTTCCTGTGCTCACAGGAATCGGGCATGAGCAGGACGAATCAGTTGCAGATATGGTTGCTCATACCCGGTTAAAAACTCCGACAGCTGTCGCTGAATTCCTTATCAATAACCTTGCTCATACTGAAGAAATACTTGATGAAGTGGCAAATGGAGTTATGAACGAAGTGCAATACTTGATCGAAGGCAGGAATGACGAGCTTTTACTGACAATTAAGAATCTGCAGCTTCATCTGAAGGATAATATAAATATTATCCGGTTTAATCTTGCAACCAGTAATCATCAGCTGATAAACCAGTCGAGGAAAAAGGTGCATGTTTTAGGAAAAGAATTACACCGCAGGGAGTTAAAGACCGGAATGCTGGCTCAAAAACAAATTGAGCATCAAAATGCCATAGTTGAATCGAATACCCGGTTTTTGCAACGGGAGCTGGATTTTTTTCTGAAAAGGGCCAATCACAATATGGTTTCTGCAATCGACAGGCTACGCGCACTTAATCCAATGCAGGTTTTGAAACGAGGATACTCTGTAACTTTTAAAAACGGCAAACCATTGAAGGATATCGAAGCATTACTCGAGGGTGACACTATTGAAACATTGTTGCATAAGGGGAAAATAGACAGTACAATTAATAAACTGACATCATGACATCAAAACAATTAAGTTATGCTGAAGCATTCTCCGAACTTCAATCGATCTTAACAAAGCTTGAAAACCAGGAACTGGATGTTGATCAGCTTTCGGAGCAGGTGAAAAAAGCATCGGAACTGATCAGGTTTTGCAAAAGCAAACTGCATGATACCGAAGAAGAAATTGAGAAAATTCTGAAAGAAATGGATGGTGAAGGTACCTAAAACAGAATCAGGAGGTGGATACCTCCTGATTCAAAACCCTAAAACTAAACCTAGAATAAGTCGGTCGAAAGCATTTAATGT
This sequence comes from uncultured Bacteroidales bacterium, assembly GCA_964442665.1. Classification (GTDB taxonomy): domain Bacteria; phylum Bacteroidota; class Bacteroidia; order Bacteroidales; family UBA10428; genus UBA10428. The sequence goes on along the minus strand of CAYUAV010000136.1, from coordinate 2,368 downwards.
GAGAGTTGCTATGCTAACCAGTCTTAATTCTGGTCCGCAAGATAAATAATTAAATATATAACCTCCAATTTTTTTTATTAACATTCAGAATTGCAAATCGATACCACCCATCAGGTGAACACCAGCTTGAGGATAGAAGTACGGGACATCTTCCCACACATATCCGTTCGAAGCATACAATATATTGAACAAATTAT
>CAYUAV010000136.1:0-2161 GCA_964442665.1 uncultured Bacteroidales bacterium | reverse complement strand
TTTTGACTTCCCATGTTATTCTCAAATTGTTAATAAAATACGGATCCAGACTTTTTTGTTTACTTCCGGTAAGGTCGAGATACTGGCGATCGACAAATTTACCATCAATCGTTGTCACGAGCGATTCAAAAGGAGTAATATTGAGTTCAAAGCCCCCTACAAATGAAGGAGAAAATGTTAACGGTACATTTGAATACATCACAATTTCTTCTCCTTCAATTCGTTTAAAATCGTTACGGTTCCTGCTGACAGCCAGATTTGCCCTGACGGAAAAATATTTACTGGGAATGAGAGCAGCATCTGCTTCGATACCCAAACGGTAGCTCCTGCCGACATTTGCTCTCACCGGTGATCCGACATCGTTAATTTCACCGGTTAAAACAAGCTGGTTTGTATAAAGCATCAGATAGCCATTAAGCGTATAGTTCAATTTTGATCCCTGTTTTCGTATGCCCGTTTCAATATCCTGTAGTTTTTCCGGCTGAGGGATTATTCCTGCAGGGGCATCGAGATAATCGGTCCGGATTGGTTCACGGTGCGAAACCGCATATGAAGCATAAAGAGTAACGATATCAGCCAAATGATACGTGATGCCTGCCTTTGGATTGAAAAACAGGAAGTTCTTGTCGATAGCTATGGTATCATTTCCTTTATCGGTACCGTGACCGCTATAGCTGACTGTTCTCAATTGCATATCGGCAAAGACATTCAGGTAATCGGTTAATGAATAATCGAGTTTACCGAAAATATTCAGATCTGACTTATCCGATGTATTTTCATAGAATTTATCTCCTTTTTCTGTATTTCCGGCAAATTCAGCCCAGATGATTTCACCGAAATGATGTGCCGGGGAATATCGGTTATAAGAGCCTTCCAGGGTTAGTTGCATTGCGGATGTATTATAGTAGAAAGCAAATGTGGTACCGTAAAAATAGTTATCGAGCCAGCGGCGCACGATCATATTTCCGTAAGAAACCGTATCGTGATAATAATATTGATATCCCTCTGATGTAAGTGTGCTGTCATATCCGAAGTACTGAATACCAATGGGATAATCGGCCAGGTATTCATTGGAATAGTACTGTTCATAGTATCCACGGCCATTGGTATAATGCAGGGCTCCGTTGAAACGCCATTTTGGGCTTATTATCTGTGAAATATGCAGCTGGTAGTGATCCTGCTGGTAGTTATCGGTCTCGTTATTGTAATAACCGGTGAGATTCCATTTTTTGTCATATATGGCTCCGGCCCAGTTAAATGTTCGGTCGGTTTCCATGGTTTCTCTGTCTATTCCGTACCATGCCTGGTAAGTTTTTTCTTTTCCGCTGAAAATTATGGCTTTTAGTGCAGTGTTTTGTCCGTAATAGGCTCCCTGCAGGAAGTAGGATTTCAGGTTTGAAAACGACCGGTCGATATATCCGTCGGAAGCAATTGACGAGGCCCTGCCTTCGAAAGCCCATTTATTTTTAATAAGGCCGGTTCCGGCCTGGAAAGTATTTTTCCATGTATTGAATGAACCGTATGAGCTATTTATTTTGGCGAATGCTTCGCGGTTAATATAGTCGGTCTCCAGGTTCAGTGTGGCTCCGAAAGCTCCACCGCCATTGGTTGATGTACCAACACCGCGCTGAATCTGTACACTTTGCAAAGAACTGGAAAAATCGGGCATATCCACCCAGAAAACACCGTGCGATTCCGGATCGTTTAGCGGAATTCCATTGACCGTTACATTGATCCGCTGTATGTTACTTCCTCTGATCCATATGCTGGTATAGCCCACTCCTGCACCTGCATCGGATGAGTATACCAGTGATGGCTCCATACTGAGCAGATAGGGGAGGTCTTCTCCCATATTCTGTTTTTCCAGCTCCTCTTTTTCTACAACGGAATAGGTTGTAGGAGTATTTTCACCGGCACGGGTGGCCCTCACAATAATTTCTTCGCCCCAGATGTTCGCTGGTTTCAGTCTGCAGGAAAGCGAGATGTTGTTGCTTACATCGAAAGTTTTTGTATACGTTTCAAAGCCCATGAAAGAAACCCGGATCGTGTAATTGCCTTCCTTTAAACCTTCGAGAATGAATTTACCTGTTTTATCAGAGATAGTGCCCAGGTTAGTTTCCTGTATTAAAACACTGGCTCCTTCAAGGGCAATACCGTCATC
>CAYUAV010000135.1:0-8329 GCA_964442665.1 uncultured Bacteroidales bacterium | reverse complement strand
GAACGCGGTGTAATAATTGAAGAGTGGCGGCTTGGAAGAGGGTATACGCAACGTATGCGCGATAAGTACCTTCCGGTCGTTTTTAAAAATTCGAGATACGCTGAACGCCTGCCTATTGGCAAGAAGGAAATTATTGAGAATTGCAGTTATGAAGCGATTAAACGTTTTTATCACGACTGGTACCGACCCGATCTGATGGCCCTGATCATTGTCGGGGATATAGATCCTGATTTTGCCGAACAGCAGATAAAGGAGCACTTCAGCAATATTCAGTCAATGGTTCATGAACGCGAAAGGAAAGAATATGCAATTCCCGATAATGAAGGCACACTGGCTTGTTCTGTTACCGATAAAGAAGCTCCTGTGAGCATGATGTTTGTTCTGAACAAAAATGATGTCGATCCGGAAATTACGTATGCCGACTACCTGCAGAAACTGCGTTATTCATTTATTACGGGAATGCTTAACCGGAGAATAACCGAACTTACCGAACTGGAAAATCCCCCTTTTATCGGAGGCGGCTTCTACTACGGGGGATTAAGTTCGCGTGAAAAGAACGCACTGCAGGGCTATGCTTACGTAGGAGAAAAAGGAATTAAAACAGGTCTTGAAACATTACTGGTTGAAGCGAAACGGGTCGATAATTTTGGTTTTACACAGGGAGAATTTGACCGGTATAAGCTCGACTTGCTTAAACAGTACGAGGTTGCCTATAATGAACGAGAAAAAACTGAATCGCGACAATGGGCCGAAGAATACATCAGGAATTATCTCGAAAATGAAGCCATCCCGGGAGTTGAATTTGAATATGAATTTGTGAAAAACAATATTGACCGGATTACTCTTGAAGAAGTAAACCAACTGGCACAGCATTTAATTAAGACCGACAACAGGGTTATAATTGTGGGTGCTCCTGAAAAACCTGATGTCCCGGTTCCGACTGAAGAACAGATCCTGGCTTATGCGAATTCAGTTAATGATACCACGGTCGAAGTGTATTCTGATAAAATGGTGGCCAGTCAGTTGATGGAAAATAAGCCAAAGCCGGGAAAAATTGTGAAGGAATCTGCTCTGAGTAGTATTGATGCTGTCGATATACGCTTATCCAATGGTGTTAGGGTAATACTGAAACCGACCGATTTTAAGAACGATGAGGTTTTGCTTACGGCTTATAGTATGGGAGGTCATTCGGTTTACCCCGATTCGGATCATTTTTCTGCTATGAATGCCGATGGTATTATTCAGGAAAGCGGCGTCGGTCAATTTTCCAATAGTGATATTTCAAAGATCCTGGCGGGTAAATCGGTTTATGTCGCCCCGGCCATTTCGTACGATACCGAATTGATGAGTGCACAATCCAAAACTTCCGACCTGGAATCAATGTTCCAGTTGATGTATCTCTATTTCACCGATCCCAGGGTCGATGAAAGTGCCTTCAATTCCTATATTACAAAAAAGGAAAATTTATTTGAGAATCTGAAAAAAGATCCGCAGAACTATTTCTTTGATCAATATTACCGGATTAAGGCCCAGAACAACCCGAGAGGCGATTACATTCCTTCAAAGGAAGACTGGGAAAAGGTAAACTTTAAGCGTGCCATTGAAATATACCGCGATCGTTTTTCCGATGCCAACAACTTTATTTTTATTATAGTCGGAGCATTCGATGTGGAAAAGATAAAACCATTGCTCGAACAGTATGTGGCCAGCCTCCCGAAGCATAAGAGAGATGAAAGTTACGTCGATTTGGGAATACGCCCTCCTTATAAAAAGACAATCAGGAATATTTATAAAGGCGATGATCCTAAAAGTCTGGCAATTGTATATTTCGAGAAGGAGAAACCCTGGAATGTGCACGATGCGTTCATGATCGGAGTGCTCAATGATATACTTATGTTCAAGTATATCGATATACTTCGTGAAGAAATGAGTGGTGTTTACACGGTAAGAGCCCGCGCTTCTTTACAAAAAATTCCTTATGAGCATGCGACACTACAAATTATGATCCCATGTGCTCCCGAAAATGTAGATAGTTTAATACATGTTGCCATCAATGAATTGATTAAGATTCAGAAAAATGGTGTTGATGAAAACGACATTGTCAAAGCAAAGGAAACACGCAAGAGAGTATTGGAAACTAACCTCGAATCGAATAGTTACTGGCTAAACGCAATTCAGGAGAATCTTATGCTGGAGCATAATCTGCAGAATGTAACAAAGAAGAACCTGATAGACGAGATTTCGAGCGAAGAAATACAGCGGATTGCCAATGAGTATTACGATTCTGACCGCTACCTGCAGGTGGTCTTGTATCCGGAGAGTTATGCTGACGATGAATAGTCAGGATTGAAAATATTTTAAGAAGGTTGCATTAAAAGTCACTTTTCGGTTAATAATATTTTACTAGGGCTTTTATTTCAGCCTTCTTTTTTATGCCGCTGTTAAAATGGAAGTTCAGGGAAACATTTATTTTCAAGCTATGTTATAGTGTAAATTAGTAGTTCCATGAGGAAATCAGTTAGACTTAAAAAAGCACGGTTTAAAAATTATAAAGCCTTATTCATACTAGGTGAATACAGCAGTTATGCTTTACTGGTTCAATTGTTTTTTATTTTTACCCTTAATTTATTCAGTATGCAAAATTCAGATGCACAGACCCGGAAAGATCAAAATACTAATACGGAACTTGCTACATTCGGGGCCGGTTGTTTTTGGTGTGTCGAAGCTATTTTTTCACGGGTTGACGGGGTATTGGAAGTACAATCGGGGTACAGCGGGGGACATGTAAATAATCCCTCATACAAGGAAGTGTGTACAGGAAAGACAGGTCATGCCGAAGTATGTCAGATTACCTATGATCCTGATAAGATCAGTTATCCCGAACTTCTGGAAATATACTGGAAGACTCATAACCCGACGACCCTTAACCGGCAGGGAAACGATGTGGGCACACAATATCGCTCGGTTATTTTTTACCACAACGAGGAACAAAAGAAAATAGCCAGTGAAATGAAGGATAAGCTCAGCAAGGAAAAAATCTGGAATGATCCTATTGTTACTCAGATTGTTCCGTTTGAAGCATTTTATCCTGCCGAAGATTATCATGACGATTATTACGAAAAGAATCCAGCACAACCTTATTGTTCGTTTGTAATTACCCCGAAAGTCGAGAAATTTGAGAAAGCATTTAAGGATTACATCAAACAGAATGACAAATAATTCCATATCCCGGTCATATAGAGTTATCCATAATAAAATCGGCCGGCGCGTCAATATTTTATTTTGATATATTTGCCTTGCCTTAAAGCAAATGCTCCTGACTATGAAATTTATTGTTTCGCTTTTCTCTTCCACACGTCTGATGGCAGTCCTTCTGATCCTGTTCGGAATTTCTATTGCCACTGCCACATTTATTGAGAACGATTTTGGCACCGATGCTGCCCGGAGTGTTGTATATAATGCAAAATGGTTCGAAATACTTCTAGTATTAGGTGTGATTAATATTGTTGGAGTTATCCTGAAAATCAAAATGTATTCGCGGTCAAAGCTTACCCTTTTTGTGTTTCATGTTTCTTTTATTATCATTATTATTGGAGCCGGAACAACGCGTTATTTCGGCCGCGAAGGAATGATGCATATCCGCGAGGGAGAAACTTCGGATTTGTGGTATTCGAATAACGCCTATCTGGGGGTTGTTGTCCGGGACTCATCTCAGACTTTCTCGAAAAGTTACCCCGCGAGGTTTTCACAGCTTTCAGGGAATCGCTTACATCACCGGATCAAATTCAATGGTCATAAAATGGAATTAACGGTTACCCAATATCTCGAACATGCCGTTCAAACGATTCAATATAACAGGAATGGAGAACCTCTGATACAACTGGTTACAGCCTCCCCTGCGGGAAGAAAAGAATTAGTTCTTTCGCAGGGACAGGTTTTAAAAACTGATAAAAGACTCTTTAAATTTACGGAGGAAGATAGTATACCCCGACCGGGAGAAATGATCCGGTTTTTTTTACGTGACGGATCATTATATTTTCTTGCGCCTTTTGAGGTAAGTCGCATATCAATGGAAGATCAATCGATGAAGAATTTTCCGGCAGGAACATCTCATCCTTTCATACCGGCCAGTCTGTATTATTTCGACAGTATACCTATAGTTTTAAAACAATATATGCCTGCCGGAAGTATCGATATGCAGCCTGCATCGGACAATGATAATGATATTCAATCCGGGTTGAGAATAAAAATTACCAGCGATGATGCATCGAAGCAGCTTATAGTATTTGGTAAAAAAGAAGAACCCGGAATTCCATTTTCAATCGGGATAAATGGACTTAAGATTGCTGTAATATACGGATCGCAGCTAAGAAAACTACCATTCAGTATCCGGCTAAACGATTTTATTATAAAACGATATCCCGGTTCTGAAAGTCCTTCCTGGTTCGAAAGCAATGTTCAACTTCTCGATACGAAACGGAGCGTTGATCAGGACTACCGGATTTACATGAATCATATATTAAAGCATCGTGGTTACAGGTTTTACCAGTCTTCCTACGATTCGGACGAAAAGGGAACGGTACTGTCCGTAAACCGCGATAGTGCCGGAACTTCAATTACCTACCTGGGGTATTTGCTTATGGCTCTGGGAATGTTACTGAGTCTTGTCAATAAAAAAAGCCGTTTTGCAACGCTTGCAGGCAGAAGTATTACAAATTCTGCTTCGATAAAATCCGGGTTGATCATTGGCATGTTCTTTTTTTCAGGGATCGCCAGGACACAAACAACTCCGGGTGATTCCACTGAACTACCGGAAATAAAAAAAGAACTGGCCGGGGATTTTGGAACCCTTCTTGTTCAGGATAACGGCGGCAGAATTGAACCGGTAAATACCCTGGCATCGGAACTACTAAGGAAAGTAAGCCGTAAGGAACAATACAACGGACAAAATCCGGATCAGGTTTTACTCGGCATGTGGGTTTACCCCGATCAGTGGCAGCATGAAAAAATAATCAGGGTGAGTTATCCCGAACTTCAGAAACTTTTACACCTCGATTCGAAATATGGTGCTTTTACTGACTTTTTTGCAAACGATGCAAATAGGGGATATCTGTTGCACGATCTTGTTGAAAATGCCTACCGCAAAAAGCCAGCCTACCGCAGTAAGTTTGATAATGAACTTATCAGGGTCGATGAGCGTCTTAACATATGTTACCTGTTGTACACAGGTGCTTTATTCAAAATGTTCCCCGATCCCAACGATTCCACCTTAACATGGCATTCTCCGATAACTGCCGGGGATGTTTTTACCGGTAAGGATTCTCTTTTTGCAAAACACATTCTTACCTATTTTGCCGAAGAAGTATCGAAATCGCAGGAAAGTGGTAATTACGATATTCCTGATGAAATGGTCAGGGTAATTAAAATTTTCCAGGAAAATTACGGGAGGGAACTGAGGCTATCGGAAACCCGGGTAAAAGCAGAGATATTCTATAACAAGTCGAATTTATTCGTGCACATAAGTCATGGTTATTTGCTGATTGGTTTGTTATTGCTTTTTATACAGTTTGTACATTTCTTTCTTCCACGTTTCAAAATACGCTGGTTCACCCTACCAGCTGTCGTAATAATAATTGTCTTTTTCATTCTGCACACCTTTACGCTGGCATTGCGCTGGTATATTGCCGGCCATGCGCCATGGAGTAACGGTTTTGAAGCGCTGACTTTTATTGCCTGGGCAACGGTGCTGGCCGGTCTTATATTCTCGCGGCGATCGTCCATTACCATTAGTTCCACTGCAGTGCTGGCAGCCTTAATACTGCAAACCGCTCATCTCAGCTGGATGGATCCTCAGATAACCAACCTTGTTCCTGTGTTACAATCGTACTGGCTGGTCATTCATGTGGCAGTTATAACAGCCAGTTATGGCTTTTTGGGCCTGGGAGCATTACTGGCGGTAATTAATTTATTGTTGATGTTTTTTCACTCGCAGATAAACTATGAACGATTCGATATACAAATTGGCAGTATATCAGGAATAATTGAAATGACACTTATCGCCGGACTTTACCTTCTGACTATCGGGACATTCCTTGGCGGGGTTTGGGCCAATGAATCATGGGGTCGTTACTGGGCATGGGACCCGAAGGAAACCTGGGCGCTGGTCACTGTAATTGTATATGCTGTTATTTTGCATCTCAGATTGGTTCCGGGTCTGAAGGGACGTGTCTTATTCAATATTCTGGCCCTTATCGGATTCGGATCGGTTATCATGACATACTTTGGAGTTAACTATTATCTTTCGGGTTTGCATTCCTATGCGAAAGGCGATCCGTTACCCGTGCCTCCTATAGTCTTTTACAGTATTACAGTTGTTATAATTTTGTCTGTTCTTGCTGCTGTCAATCAGGTCCGGTTAAAAAGAACTAAACTTGATGTGTGATTTCAATGGGCAGGAGATATCTGACACTGATCGGTTCGTTATTTTTTTGTTTTACTGTTATCAAAGCAAGTGAACAAGCATTTGGTCTGGATGAGAAACCGGGAGCTTATCTTCCCGATTCTGTTTGGGTGATAAATGAAGATTCCGTACCGGTTTTACTGAACGACCTGATAACAAGACCTACGCTGCTATCCTTTGTTTATTATCATTGTCCCGCCCTATGTCCGAAAATGATGGAAGGAATTGCAGAACTTGTTAATTATACCGGTGTAATTCCGGGAAAGGATTATCAGATTATTACGGTAAGTATTGATCATAACGAAACCGTCAAAATGGCCCGGGATGCTAAAAAGAAATATACAGGTATAATTAAAAAACCGATCAGTCCATATTTCTGGAGATTCTTTATTGCTGACAGTATAACCATCCGAAGGCTTACCGATGCTGTAGGATGGGAGTTTCGTGAAGTTGCCGGTGATTTTGTCCATACTACTTCCACCATTTTGATAACCCCAAAAGGAATGGTATCGCAGTATTTTTACGGAACATATTTTAATTATATGCATTTCGCCATGTCGGTTGAAAAAGCTGCAAATGAGGAAATTGCACCCACGCGGTTGAAAACATTAAAATATTGCTACAATTATAAACCGGAGAAGAACAGAAATGTTGTACTTATAATAACCCTGTCCGGAATAACATTGATCCTTATAGTGGTTGGATTATTTATTGGATTGCTTATTTATTCAAAACGGAATGCTGGAAAAATCTGATGGATCTTAATGTAATCATGAAAAGAGTTAAAATTATTCTACAACTGAGTAAGGTAAAGATCACTATTGCAGTTTCATTTACTACCATTGCAGGATATATCCTGGCAAGCGGAAATTTTGATCTCAAACTTATTCCGGTCACGTTAGGCATTTTCCTGCTGGCATGCGGAGCTTCGGTAATGAATCATATCCAGGAGCAGCGCACTGATGCCATTATGCAGCGTACAAAGGACCGTCCTCTTCCGGCTGGTAAAGTTAGTACCCGCTGGGCTTTTATACTTTTTGTGATTGAAATTCTGTCCGGATCGCTGATACTTTATCTTGCTGCAAATCTTTTGGCCCTTTTGCTTGGCTGGCTTGCGCTGGTTTGGTATAACCTGGTGTATACCTTTCTGAAAAGAATCACACCTCATGCAGTAATCCCCGGCTCTTTCATAGGAGCAATTCCTCCATTAATCGGCTGGGTTTCGGCCGGTGGTTCGCTTCTCGATTTCAGAGCATGGGTACTGGCATTTTTCTTTTTTGTATGGCAGGTCCCTCATTTTTATCTTCTTGTATTGAAATACGGGCCTCAATATGAAAAGGCAGGTATGCCCTCGTTAACAGGCCGCTATAGTGACAGATTAATTCAGATGATGATACTGCTATGGGTGCTGACTACCGGTTTTTCCGCCCTGCTGCTCTATTATTTTCAGGTTGTTTATTCTTTCGCCGGAATGATCATGATCCTTATTGCATCGTTATGGATTATGATTGAATTTCTTATGCCTTTGATTAAAAAGACAGATATCTTCAATCCGTTTCGTTTTTTCATGCGTATTAATTACTATGTTTTGCTGGTAGTTATTATCCTGGTTTTTGACCATCTCCTGGTAGAGTATTTTGTTTGATACTCCTGAAATTTATTTTATAAAAGGATAAAGAATAGCAAAAAAATCATGTATTTTTTTTTGCAATTTAATTATCACCTGTACCTGAATCGTTTACTAAAGTATACCGGAACCGGTTAAGATGCCCATCGTATGTCCTGATATTTTCAGCTGATAATGAGTGTTTCAACTATCTTAGTTGTCATAGAAGAAAAGTTATTTATAATAAAATCCATACCCTATGA
>CAYUAV010000134.1:739-8334 GCA_964442665.1 uncultured Bacteroidales bacterium | reverse complement strand
CTGTTGAACCTTTTACTTCTCAATTATTGGAAGAAAAAATTAAGACCTATCTCGAAAGTATCGGGCTGGGTTTTGGGAAAGTAATGAATCCGCTGCGGTTAGCAATTGTAGGAGCAGCAGTAGGCCCGCACTTGTTTGATATAATGGAAATGATCGGCAGGGAAGAAACCATAAAAAGGATTAATAAAGCCCTTTCTGCATTATAATCATTAGAATCAGGAATCATGTTGATTGATATCCATCGTCATGCAAAAGATAGCGGCATTGCCGACATTGTATTGCGTAATTTATTCCATTCACAGTACGATGAGATTGAAAACGATGGCTGGTATAGCATCGGATTGCATCCATGGCATGTTAAGCAAGAATCGCTAACTGAGGATTTGCATAAGGTTAATGAAGCAGCAAATCACCCTCAGGTTATTGCTATTGGTGAAGCAGGCCTCGACAAATCAATCGATGCACCTCTCGACATACAGGCAAAGGCTTTTGAAGCTCAGGTTAAAATAGCTATAAAAGTGAATAAGCCCATGATTATTCATTGTGTCAGGTCCTATAACGAAGTGCTTGGCACAAAGCTTAAGATGAAGCACAAAAAACCGTGGATAATACATTGGTTCAATGCATCACGTGAAATGGCAGAGCAGCTGGTTGATAAGAATTTTTTTTTATCTTTCGGGCATATGCTTTTTAACGATAGAAGCAAAGCTTGTAATGCATTTCTTTTTATACCTACTGAAAAAATCTTCTTCGAAACTGATGATGCGAATAATAGTATCGACGAGGTATACAAGAAAGCCGCACATTTGAGGGGTATTGAGATGAGTAAATTACAGAAGCAGATACAACAGAATTTTACGAATTGTTTTGGAATTAGGCTATGAATGAGGATTACTGGAAATGCAGGACCGACCTGCTTCTGGGTAGCGATAAATCGGAATTATTGGAACACGCTCATGTGCTTATGGCAGGAGTGGGCGGTGTTGGTGGCTTTGCTGCCGAACAACTTTGCAGGGCAGGGATCGGTAAACTCACCCTGGTCGATCCTGATATCATTCAGGCTTCAAACCGCAATCGCCAGATAGTTGCTCTCACTTCAACACAAGGCCAATCCAAAGTTGCCGTCCTGGCTGAAAGGTTGAAAGATATTAATCCTGAACTAAAATTGGAAGTATTACCAACATTTCTGAATGAAGATACAATACCTTCAATATTTCATCAACCTTATAATTATATAGTGGATGCCATCGACACCTTAACGCCTAAGGTAATGCTGCTCAAAACAGCTGTTGAATCAGCTCAAAATGTGGTGAGCTCAATGGGATCGGGAGGTAAAATTGATCCTTCCGGGGTACGGGTTGATGATATATCAAAATCGCACCATTGTAAATTTGCCTACATGGTGAGGAAGTATCTTCATAAGTATAATATCTATAAAGGAATTACTGTAGTCTATTCTCCCGAATCAGTTCGTAAAGAAGTGATACTTGAAACCGATGGAACAAATAATAAGCGCTCTGTAGTCGGGACAATATCCTATATGCCTGCTATTTTCGGATGCTATTGTGCTGCAGAAGTTATCAGGGGAATTATATCTGCCTGAGTCAAGTATTTCCTTATTAAATGTTTGTTAATAACTGAAAATTCCCGCCGGGTTCATATGAAACCAACGGGAATTTGATGATATATGAATAAAGAGGAGAGACAATTATGCTAATGAAGCCACTGGTTCAACATGCTGAATATCGAAAACATAGTATTTCCTGGCCAGATTTATCAATTCAAAAACTTCCGGTTCTACAGACTTTAAAACCAGACCTGAATTAAATTTCCTGCCTAATCGGTACAGAAAATTCAGCGTATCAATAATTTCATTATCAATAAAATGAATATTATTCAGATTTATCTCCATTGATGTTCCCCGTTTTGTGATCAGGTCTTTAAGATACTGCCGGATAAAGTCGAATTTTAAACTGGATAAGGCTTCATGATCCTTAAAAGAAACTCGAATTTGTCGCCTTGCATACCTTTCAATCATAATGTTTGCCGTCTCTTTCATATCTTCAATTATAATCCTTTCTTTTTTAATGCAACTTTGATGCCATACAGTTTTCATAGTTAAAAATTCGTAGGACACCGAACTGTTAAGATGTCCTACGAATGGAAAGTTTGCCGAAAAAACTCACCTAAAGAGCCCTAACATACCTCTACTGTTAGTAGAAAACTCTTGATGGGGTATTTAAACCTGCATCATTCAAAAAAACACCTTATTATATTATCAGACTTCAAAGCATAGATGGACAGAACCTGTGAAAGGTTGCGTCGATAGGAAAAGAATTTCCGGATGCAACAGAATGTTTTGGTTTGATATATTACAAGGATCGCTTTACGTTGGAATTTTTTTTTGGTGGTACGGTATATGCATCCGAATATTTTAGCGAATTCGGACAAGTTTTCAGGAAAGTTTACTAACTTGGAAGTGCCTATATGACTTTTGTATAAGTAGGATTGCTTATAATATTGGATATGTTACGTTGACTTTACAGGTAAAGTCGGAGAAGTCTTGTAATATTTTCATACGTATAAAAGAATTTTGTATGATTCAGGTCTGTAGGAGTTTATGTAGAGGTTTCTTTTTGCTTGTAATAAGTTTACCTGTAATTATTCCTGATGCGTTTTGTCAATTTCCTTATAAGCTTCTTTTTGAACAGATCAATCCAAATAATAGTAAGTCATTCGGAATAGTCGAGGATATTCAGCAGGATACGTTAGGATTTATCTGGATTGGAGCAAAAGATGGTTTGTTCAGATATGATGGTATACAGTTCACTAATTATTTTTATGATCGTAATGATACAAACAGCCTCAGTAATAACGTAATACGTGATATTTTTATTGATAGTCGTGGTAAAATCTGGGTGGGTACTGAAAACGGGCTGAATCTGTATGAACCTCAATATGATAAATTCCATAGGTTTTATAATGATCCGGAAGATCCCGGGAGCTTGTCGGGCAATAATACACGAAAGATAATTGAAGATGAAAACGGTGATCTGTGGATTGCTACTTTTGGCGGAGGTATATGCTGGTTTACTATCGCCAGTTCGAGGTTTATCCCGATTGAACAGGTTATCAATACCGATGCAGTGAAACCTTCTGTTGATACGAGGACAATATATATCGACAGTAATAATAATTTCTGGATCGGAACTGCCGATAAAGGTGTTTTATATTTTGCCCGTGATGATTTTAAGCTTCATCAATTACCTGTTGGAAAAGCCGATGGCAAACATTTGCAATGGCTGGATGTTCGCTCAATAGTTGAAGATTCGGAAGGTAAGCTCTGGATAGGAACAAATGGAAGAGGTATAGCATGCTACGATAGGACAGATGAATCTTTTGTTTACTTTAATTCTCGTTTAAAAGGAAATCATTCTATTGCTTCCGATGTAATCTGGAGTCTTTGTGTTGATTCGAAACAAAATCTTTGGGCCTGCACTGACGGGGGCGGATTACTTTGGTATAATAAACAGAAAAATAACTTTCTTAATTACAGGACATCAATAACCAATCCAAACAGTATCAGTTCAGATGTTGTCAGAGTAATTTACGAAGATCACGCTGGCAACTACTGGATTGGTAATTTCAATGCGCCTGTAAACTATGTTAATTCACATAGAAAAAAATTCCGGCTGTTACGCGATTTCGATGCATCGGAAAAGAATAAGAATCAAAACAAAATTACATCGATATTTCGCGACTCGGAGAAGAATTTATGGATTTGTACCGATGGTGCGGGATTATATAACTATGATCTTGAAGATCAAAGTTTACAGAATTTCAGGTCAAAGCCCGGCGATCCGGGGAGCATTCGTAATAATAAGCCCTTGTGTATTGTCGATGATCCTGAAGGGAACCTGTGGATTGGTTTATATGAAGGTGGTTTGAGTTATTACAGAAAGAATGAAAAGAAATTTGTAAACTATTTTCCCGATGGTACTGAAAATAACCCTAAATCGGAACAAATATGGGATATTATAGACAGAGGGAATATTCTATGGATTGCAGGAAATCAGGGTATCGAGTCTTACGATTTAGTAACATCACGCTTCAATCATAATCCGTTTCCCTACTTTAACGAACCCATTTACAGTGCGTGGAACTTGATGATCGATTCAAAAAACAAACTCTGGGTAGGAACAATCAATGGATTGTTCATCTGTGATGAAGCCAATTCGACTGTAGACCATTTGCTCTCCGATATAAAGAATCCTAAAACATTATCTGAGAACTGGGTTCTCTATATTTTTGAAGATGAGAACAATCGTATATGGGTTGGCACAAATGGAGGAGGATTGAATTTATGGAAGGGATCTGATAACTTTGATTGTTTTACCATTCAGGATGGGCTTGCAGGTAATGTAATTGACGGCATATTATCCGACAACGACGGCAACTTATGGATCAGTACAAATAACGGCATTAGTAAATTTGACGTTGATAAGCTGAAATTTAAAAATTTTGATTCACAGGACGGACTTCAGGATAACCAGTTTACAATTAATTCCTGTTATAAGGATAGAAATGGGACGATGTATTTTGGGGGGATTAACGGACTATCATATTTTAATCCCGATGAAATAATAAGTAACGATTACATACCACCCATAGTAATTACAGGATTAGATGTTTTCAGTGAGTCTGATAGAAGCCAGGATTATAAAACACATTTAATGAATAATATTCTTTATCAGGATGAAATAGATATATATCCCGATCAGGTAATTTTCACTATTCATTATGCTGCCCTGAATTTTTCCCACCCGCGCAAGAATCAGTATCGGTACAAACTTGATGGATTTGATGATAACTGGAATGAAGTGGGCAATCAGCATTGGGCAACTTACACCAATCTTCATCCTGGGAAGTACAAATTCAGAGTTATAGGATCGAATAATGACCAAATTTGGAACCATGAAGGAGCTGATATTTCTGTTATAGTTCATCCGCCTTTTTATCGGACTGTATGGTTTATAATTCTTATTATCTTATCGCTTGGTTTGCTGATTATAACTATTTACAGAATTCGTGTTCGCAGAATACGGAATCTTAATAACAGGCTCTCAAAGCTGGTTTCGGAGCGTACTCATGAACTTGAAGTACGCAATCTCGAAATAGCAAAGCAAAATGCTGAGCTTGAGAATCACCGGACAAGGCTTGAAGAATTAGTTGAAGAGCGCACACAGGATTTGGTAATTGCAAAAGAACGGGCGGAAGAAAGCGATAGGTTAAAGACGGCATTTCTTGAAAATTTGAGTCATGAGATACGGACTCCGATGAATGCCATTATTGGTTTTATTAATCTTCTGACAGAGAAGATCGACGATAAAATGAGTCGTGAATATTACCTGCGAATCATCCATGAGAGTGGTCGCAGCATGTTACGGCTTATCGAGGATATCATCGATTTTTCCCGAATGCAAACAGGTCAGCTTCAGCCGGAATATAGCGAATGTAATGCCAGCGAGTTAATCAGAAATCTGGTAAGTACGAGCAGGGAGCGTGCTTCGCGCGAAAATCCTTCATTAAGTATACTCACTGATATACCCCAGGATGATATTATTATGTTCACTGATGAAAAAAAGCTCAGGCAAATATTTTCGAAGTTGATTGAAAATTCGATGAAATATACCGAAAAGGGTTTTATCAAAATAGGAGTGCATAAGCATGAAGAAAATAATATTATCTTTTATGTTGAAGATAGCGGTGTTGGGATCGAGGAGCAACATATCGAAAAGATATTCGACAGGTTTTTTACTATTGAGGAAGATGAGAATCCGAAGAATTTCAGGGGATCCGGTCTGGGTCTTCCGTTTGCAAAAATAGTCACAGAACTTTTGGGAGGTCAAATATGGGTTGAAAGTAAAAAATCGGAAGGCTCTATCTTTTATTTTAAACTTCCGTTTATGAAAGTCTTATCAGGTCCCAGAGAAGAGAAAAAAATTATCCAGGATAAATACTTCTGGCCCGGAAAAACTTTGCTGGTTGCTGAAGATGAAGAATCAAATTATTTACTGATCGAGGCTATTCTTCGTGACTCGGGTGTTACAATAATACATGTTAATGATGGTGTTGAATTACTTGAAAAAATTAATGATGGGGCCGGATTCGATCTTGTTTTGCTCGATTTAAAGATGCCACGTATGGGAGGTATCAATGCCATGAAAATCATTCGTGAAATACACAAAGATGTTCCAGTGATTGTTCAAACTGCCTACGACCAGATAAGTCATCGTGAACAATGTTTGCAATTCGGTTGCAATGAGTTTCTGGTAAAACCCTTGCGTAAAAAAGAGTTTTTGAAATTGCTGAATAAATATCTTAGCTGATGATTTAATGATTCCATAATATTTCTTGACCTTTATTTTTCATTCTGACTTCTGATCAGCTATGCTCAACCCGCCGTACAAGGGTAATAAAAAGAGGGTAAATAAAGATGCCCTTCATTGAGGTCGGTGGCGGATTACTCACCCGATATACATCGGGATTCGTGAGATCGCTTCGCTATGTTCAAACCACCGTACAAGGGTAATAAAAAGAGGGTAAATAAAGATGCCCTTCATTGAGGTCGGTGGCGGATTCGAACCGCCGTACGAGGTTTTGCAGACCTCTGCCTAGCCACTCGGCCAACCGACCCTCTTTTATTTTCAGGCAGGCAAAGATAGAAAAATCCATGAAGGAAAAAAAAGAGCGAGATTACAGATGAAATGCATCCGGATACTTTTCATTCGGGAGTATAAAGAAATATTTCAAAGCTATTCAGTAAGAGGAATTGTTATCGAATAGATAAATTCCCTGTCTCTGATAACGAGAATATATAAGCCTGATGGTAATCCATTTACTGGCATTCTTATAATGTGAGAGTCAACTTCTAAATTTTTTGAGATAATAAGTCTTCCCTGTAAATCAAGCAAACTTGCTTCAGCCTGTCTTAAGATTTTGGTAATCAAAATGATTTCATCATCATAAACAAAAACCTGAAATTTCTCCAAAATCGAAGGTACTATATCTACTTGTTTAATAACAAATCCACAATAATCGAATTTTTGCATTACGAGCCGACGGAGTGTATCGAGCATATCATATAATGAATCGCCCGGACATTCGGTTGCACAACCGTCACGATGTCCGGCTATTACATGTAAAGCTGAATTCAGGGGATGAGGAAATATACCAACCGGATTTAGACTGTCTTTACCTGCTTTCCACGTAATAAGATCAATCAGCGATTGAATAGTATTTTCGGAGGGTGAAATTTCCATATAATTACCCAGAACACATATACCCATGGTACCGGTGTTCGACTCGCAAAAATGAGCCCCCAGCACGTTATCCTGTTCCAGGTCCCCCGGGTCACGGCCTTTGAAAATAGTACCATCCTGGGCAATCAGGTAGTTGTATCCTATGTCAGACCATTTCCTGGCTTCGGTGTGGTAAATGTAAATGCTGCGGATTACCTGGATGTAGTTAGTATCGGAATTGGAACCGGCTGAGTGATGGATAATGATATTATGTACAATGTTAGGGATTCGCTC
>CAYUAV010000134.1:0-729 GCA_964442665.1 uncultured Bacteroidales bacterium | reverse complement strand
TCCTTCACGCCATACCGACTGATCAATCATTTCGGGTTCGGAACAATCGTCGCTTTTTTTTTTCGTTGGAATTTGTTATTTTTCTTCCGGCAATTGATCATTAATAAAGATAAAATTAACAGGATACCTGATTTTCCCTGTGTGAAATAAGAATGAATTGATCGGGACCGGAGAAGTATAAAGATTACTGAACAACACCACTTCGTTATCGATATTCTCTTTATCTGCATGAAAATAAAATGTATCCGAATCAACAATAATGAAGGAGTTCTCAATACTGTCGCCGGATTGGTAATTCAAAGCAATGCCCGTTGTCGGATAATTTGTTGTTATCAGGTACAGAGAATCTGATTGAATTTTATTACCGGATAGATGTCCGGTAAATTCTGATCGGGTGAAATGTTGTGTAAATACCTTTGAAGATAAAAGGCTAATAATAATCAGGAGTGAATATGATTTCAAAAATGCACACATTTTATTCCGAATATTTTTTCAGGCATTCCGGGCACAGACAATCGTTGAATTCCTGTGTAAGCCGGAAATATTCTTTGCGGTGAATCAGGTAACTTTCGCACCAGCAGTCATCTGTACCTTTGCATTCAAAAAACCTGCCACATGAAGGGCATTTTTTCAAAAAATTGTTCATGTAGTCCTCTCTTTTCTTACTTCAACCGATACTGCTTTAACGTTTCCGCCAAGGGGAGGGTTCATTTTTGATACTTTAATCCC
>CAYUAV010000133.1:0-8389 GCA_964442665.1 uncultured Bacteroidales bacterium | reverse complement strand
CGCTGTATGTGTAACTCTTGCTCCTCCGACCTCCGCCTGCAGCATATTCCCACTCCGCTTCCGTCGGCAGTCGGTAACCACCGGCTCCCGCATTGATCGTTACCGTCCATTTTATGCTATCGAGATCATTCCTATTAATAGTATCCTTTTTATTCTTGTCTATATTGTAATACGGTTTTAAGCCCTCTTTTAAACTCCTTTTATTACAATACTCAACGCAGTCATACCAGCTTACCATTTCTACCGGTAAATTGTCGCCTTTGAATTCTGATGGATTATTTCCCATTACCTCAATCCATTCTTTTTGAGTTACCTCATATTTGCCGAAATAAAAGTCCGAAATAGTCGCATTTCGCTTATAGAGGTTCGATTTTTTGTTTACAAAATTTCCTCCTTTGATTAAGACAAAGTTTTCAGGTACTTCTTGCAAGCAACCGTTAACAACAACCATTATTGCCGTTAATAGGATCATTACTGGTTTTTTCATTTGAGAAATCAATTTTCTTCTAATTTAATCAGATTTTCTAAATAAAGAACTGCCCGGTGCAGAACCGGGCAGCCATTTCTATACTTTATGTTTAAAATTGATTTTTTAGAACCGGAAACATTAATAATTAACACTGCCGAATCCGATTGATCCGTTACAGTGCATCCACTCGCTGTTTGAACCGCCACAGGAACCATTCTGCCATACAGCTGTATTATAGCTCTGGTTTTCTGCCTGACGAGTGCTTCCGCATACTTGCAGGTAATCTACCTGAACATCCCTTCCTGAAGCATCATTGAAGAACTCAACACGGCAGTCGCCTCTGCTGCTCCATAAGGTAACGCTATGGTTGCTCATACTTGTACCTAAAGTCCATGTAGCAACCGTATTGCTGCCTACTATAAGGTGAACCTGTCCTTGACCGTCCGTACTTCTTGCTCTCAGCGTCAAAGTACAACTGCCGCCGCCGCCGCTGCTGCCACCGCTGCTGCTGCCACCACTGCTGCTGCCACCACTGCTACTGCCACCACCGGCATCCCACACAGTTGCGTTTATATACCCACTTTTACCACCCCATGCTTCTAATGCTAATATCTGGTAATTGTTACTACCCCAGCCATGACCACCTGAACTCTGCCAATGGCTAACGTGGGGGCTCATGCTGACGGTTTGGTTTGAGCCGGTTGGTGCCCCGCCCCAGGTATCTTTATACTGCCAGAAAGTCTGAGTACCCTGAATGGAGGGTGCATTGACCCGCTGTTGCGTATAGGAGCTGTAATTATGTCCATTGGCGCTCACGCTGCCGATAGACGATCCCCCCGTCACAGAGCCTTTCTCAGCAACGTAATATTCAATTAGCGGATTTGTCGTCCATCCATAAACACCAACAAAATTATAGCTGCCACTAAGGGCGCCGATATTGTAGCCTATATTTCTGGATGATGATCCGGGATTCCATCCTTTACCGCCGACTATGTCGTTAACATTGCTATAGCTAATAGAGAAATTGCCACCTGAGCCAAAAGATATACTTCCTGACCCGCCTTCTCGATATAATGACCAGTAGTAGCCGTTATTCGAGCCCGTACTTTTAAAATTATTCCCTTGATCATTCGTTAAATAGCCCTCTTGAACAACCGGATCCAAGTCTTCCTTTGAACAAGCGACCAATAATAGCAGAAATACTGCTGAAAGAATCTTCATCCCATTTCTAAAAATCAGAAAGGTAAATTTCATTTTTTTCATAATTCAAAAATTAAAGGTTTAAAAACTAGGTTGAGTGATCAGGTACCATATGAACTTTACAGTTCAATAGTACCTTTGGATTATTAAGAGTTGACAATGCATTGATCAATCAGGTTTTGTTTTAGAGTGTATAAAATACTTTTATACTGCTGTATATACAACAGAGCTGCTCACAATGAATTATTCATTCAGTCTTCAGCTCATACCAAATGTAATACCCGGTAACTAATAGTTCTTGTAATTTTGTCCTTTACTCCTGTAAAATTGTCTTTATCGCTGTTTTTGAGGTCTATAGGAGGATTTGAACGATTTACAGATACCGATATAAATGTATTTAAAATAGTTCTGTTTAAAAAAGAGGCTATCCTAAAAAAGGCAGCCTCTCTTTCATTAAAACTCAATTGGCTATTCAACAATCATCTTCTTAATAAACATATTTTCGGAATGGACAAGCTGAACAAAATAAACTCCGCTAGTAAGTTTTAACTCAAATGATGAATTTTCTGATTTCAATTTTATTTCCTATATCAGTTTTCCTCTGATATCCATGATCCCGATCTGCGAAGCACCGTCAGCACCAATAACCTTAACTGTGAACGTTTCTGTGGGCGAAGGGTTAGGAAATACATTTAATTCAAGAGATTGGGTAATCTTATCATTTATCAATTCAGCGCTCTTTGATCCACTGGCTTCGAAATGTGACCACGGATAAGAACCACTGTATGAAATATAATATCCGCCGTCGATCCGGGCCGGTATGCTATTCGACCACTTGTTCGTATAATCCGTACTGTTAATAGTTAGCGAACTCATATTCCATGAATTCACATAGCGAATGGTTCCGTTCGTGAACCAGCAGTGATTGCCCGATCCGTTTTGGGAGAATGGAAGCGAAATTGTGGTCGGGTTGGAACATGTAGTGCCGTCGCCTAATGATCCACCAGAGCTTGAACCACCACTCGAACTGCTGCTCGATCCACTGGAACTGCCTCCGCTGCTCGATCCTCCACTTGAACCACCGCCTCCGGATACAGCTCCATAGTCGATATACCCGTTACAATGCAACCATGCGCTGTTCGATCCGCCACACGAACCATTCTGCCAAACTCCCGTGTTAGTTAACTGATTTTCGGATTGGCGTGTGGAACCGTTTAGATGAAAAATATAATTCAATAATACATTTGGAGCAAGTTAAAATCGGACTGGTAGGGATTACTTAAATTGTTTATAATTCAAATAATACAGAAGTTAATTCAGAATTACACATATATAAGGTTAATTCGAGAAACAAATAGTTGGATCTGCCATAAATTAAATAGTGAATATTCAATTTAATTTAAAGGGAAAATTATTTCTTGGAAAAATGTCCCTGACTTCAGTAAAATTGCCTTTTATTCCTGTCCTTTGGTTTATGGGTCAGAAAAAGGGATTTATAGGTGTCATTTTGAATATATTTGTTAACATCATATTTCAAAAAAGGCAGCAATTTATATAGTCCGCTGAATATTCCTCTTTCGTTCATTGCTGTAGCATATTCGACATACACCGGGTCAAGCGATAAATGACGCTCTTCGGTAATTGCACGCAGGTAGTAAATGGTATTAAGTCCCAGCAACAATGCTGAATGGGTAATTGCCTGGAATACACCTGCATTTGATATAAACGGAATCGAAATGAGCCACCACGCTAAATTCTTGCTGATATAGGCAGGATGTTTAATAAAACGGTAGGGGCCGTTGGTAATAATACCCCGGTTGGTTAAATTCGAAAACCTTACTCCGAATACTATAGTGGCAAGAATATATACGATGAATAACAACAATATTACCGAACCCCAAAGTTTATAGGCCGCCGGATGATCTCCGAACAGATTTCCCCAATAGTACCCGTTGTCGTAATGAAGATACTGGTTAAAGATCAGCGACCAGAAAGGCTGATAACAGGCGAGAGCCGCCATCCAGCCAAGTACTGACGGTTCAGTCGTACGTATATGCGAATCAAGAATTTTAAGGGTTAGCAAATAACCGGCACAAACATACACAAGGTCGATAGCGAAAATAAGATTATACATATAGTCGTAAAACTGGGAAAAATTATATTTGGGTTGAGGCAAATTATTATACATCAGGTAATTCGTATTTTGGATCAGGTATGTAAACATCAGTGCCAGGAAAAATACTTTAACAAGCCAACCCAGAAAATGATTTTTAAGTGCAAATTTATCAGCCTTCTTCCATTGTCCCAGCATAACCATACCTACATGCCAGTGACTATCATAAGGATCCTTCATAAATCGGTCGAGAAGAATGAAGTATGGAATACTCCCTATAAGGATTATCGGTAATACATATTTCGCCAGACGGAAATAATTATAATAAAAGCCTGAATGATACTCCGGAAACAATACATAGTAAAGCACAGCAAGACCCAGGGTAATGTAAAGTCCCAATAATTTTATTAAAACTCTTCCCAGCCTGATCCTGTTTCTGTTTGAAAAACTAATGCCTGATGATATTCTGTGATAGCGTTTTAAAAATAATTTTTCGAGAATTATTATGGTTATTGCCAATGCAGCGATAGAAATAATTGTACCCCAAAAAACATCAATTCCATGTGTTTTCAGATAATGGATAGTAATTAAATAAACAATTAGTCCTATCAGATTTAATGAGAACGATGTGCATGATCGGGGAATTTTTAACCTGACTTTTGCCATGAAAACAAAACTAGTATAAAATCATAAATCAATCGACAATTGAAGAATAGTTATAAATGTAAAAGTTATATAAACCAATACCCGGTAAATTTGTCCTTATAATTTGGAAATCTGTCTTTTGAAGTTTTTAGGTGACACTTTATACTGTTCTTTAAATACTTTGCTGAAATAAGCAGGATCGCCAAAGCCAGTATCGTAAGCAACTTCACTAATAGTCAGTGAGCTTTTCAATAAAAGTTCCTTGGCCTTCTTCATTCGTATATTTTTAATCAGATCATTGATCGACAGATTTGAAATTGCCTTAAGTTTTTTATAGAAAACACTTCGACTTAATCCCATATCCTGTATGATATTATTCACATTAAATGCTGCTTCCATGTAGTTATTATGAATATTTTCAAAAATCTTCTCAATGAATTCTTTATCAAGAGAACCGGCTGAAATTTCAGAATTAATGGAGCCATCGCTTCCGATAAGGTGTTCTTTAATAAGCTCACGCTGTTTAATCAGGTTTTTGATTCTTGATTTTAAAAGGCTTTCGTCGAACGGTTTGTAAATATAATCGTCGGCTCCGGTTTCGAATCCCGCAATATGATCCTCGGTAGTAGCTTTCGCGGTCAGTAGAATTATCGGTATATGGCTGATTCGGATATCAGTCTTAATTTTTCTGCATATTTCGAAACCGTCGATTCCCGGCATCATAATATCGCTGATTATAATATCGGGCATGTATTGTATAGCCAGTTCCAGGCCTTTAACCGGATCGGTAACTGCTATTGCAGCATATTCCTCCTGCAGAATTAGTTTTAAGTAATTGCACATTTCTTCATTATCATCAATAATAAGAATAGTTTTATAATGATTGCTGTCAAAATCTCTATTGTGTGAATTATCCGGAACTGTCTTCTGATATACCGAAGATTCAAAAATCAGTTTTTCATCACTTATTTCAATTTCATCAGGGGTTCCTTCAAGAGGGATTTCAATTCTGAAAACCGATCCTCGTCCCGGTTCACTCTGCAAATCTATAGTACCACCATGTAATTCAACAAACTTCTTTGTAAGATGCAATCCGATTCCCGTACCAATAACGCTATCTTCAAGTCCTTCCGAAGTAAAAAAACGGTTGAAAATTTTTGGTTGGTCGTCAGGGCTTATTCCTTTGCCATTATCTGCAATTTCAATGATAATAGCCGATACAATGTTTTCAGAATTTCTGAGTGTATCAAGTTTTACTGCTACCATTCCCCCTGAATTTGTATATTTTAATGCATTAATAATAAGGTTATCCAATATTTTTTCAATTTTATCTGTATCAACGGGCATGATAAGTCTGCCTACCCTGCTGCTAAATGTAATGCGGATATTTTTTTGCTGAGCATAATCCAGGAAAGCGTTAATACTGTGCTCAATTAAACTCACAATTTCACCGGAATTCAAGTTAAGCTGCATCATATTATTTTCTATCTTTCTGAAATCCAGTATCTGATCGACAAGTTTCTTTAGCCGGTCAGTATTATTTTTGATGATTTCAAGCTCACTTAATGTAAGTCCCTTATTAATCAATCGTTCTACCGGCCCTACAATAAGTGTGAGAGGGGTTCGTAATTCATGTGATATATTGGTAAAGAATTGAAATTTCAGTTGATTCAACTCCTCGTCTTTTTCTTTTTGTGCATGTTCCAGCCATAAGCGGTTTTTAAGATTTACGGATATCAGCGTGTAACGGCGGAAAAAATAAAGTGCCAGGAATAACATGAGGATATAAATAACTTTAGCACTATTTGTTTTCCACCAGGGAGGCAGTATAACAATATTGAGCTCTGTAGGTTTTTCATTCCATAATCCGTCGCTATTGGAAGCCTTGACCATAAAGGTATATTTGCCGGGATCAAGGTTGGTATAAGTAGCCATTCGCTGAGTTCCCACATAATTCCATTCCTTTTCGAAACCGTCAAGCATAAATGCATATTCATTTTTTTCCGAAGCAATGAAATTAAGCGCTGAAAATTCAATACTGAATATCGAGTATTTATGGGAGAGTCTGATCTCTTCCGATTCTCCTATATGTTTTTCAAGTGGTGAATCTTCTTCGCCAATGGTAACAGGCTTATTAAAAATCAAAAAGTCGGTGAAAACTACCTCTGATAAATAACAGTTATCATGAATACTATCCGGGCAGAATGTATTGAATCCATTTGTTCCACCTGCATAGATGATTCCATTCTTTCCTTTAAAGATTGACCTGCTGTTAAATTCATTTCCCTGTAATCCGTCACTCAGGTCGTAATTTTTGAAAACGGGGGTACTTGGAATACTCACCCCATTAATAAATTCGGATATGCCATTATTTGTTGTTAACCACAAGTTACCATGATCATCCTCACAAATGCCTTTTATAGTATTATCCGGTAATCCATCAGTTTTGAGGTAATGTGAAAATCTGTCTTTGGAAGCGTGGTATAAATTCAGTCCGTTATTGGTTCCCAGCCACAGGTTGTGCCGGCTGTCTTCAAAAAGAACAATAGCCCCGTTATAACTAATACTCGTCGAATCAGAAGTGTTGTGAGTATAACTTCTGAATCTGCCCGAATGTTTATCGAAAACATCGACAGCTGTGGTAGTTGAAATCCAGATTTTGCCATCACTTGTCTCAAGCAGGGTCATTACCCAATTATTTGAGATACTGTTATGGTTAAGAACAACCATATAGTGTTTAAAAGTCCTTGTTTTATAATCATATTCATTTAATCCCCCACTCATTGTGGCTATCCACATATTGCCTTCCCGATCTTCAATAATCCCGTAAACACTATTACTACTGATACTTAATTTATCATCCTCATCGTACGTAAACCTGGTAAAATTTTGTTTTTCAGGGTTAAATAAATTTAAACCACCTTCCCAGGTCCCTATCCATAAATTTTCGTGCGAATCTTTACAAATAGCCCATACAGCATTAGATCCCAGTGAGCTGGGATCGGTAGGATCAAAAACGTAATGTGTAAATGAATTCTTCTCTTTGTCATACCTGTTAAGACCACCTTCTGTGCCTAAATAAAGATACTTCCCGTCCTCATATATTACATTTACCTGATTATTATTTAAACTGTTGATATTACAAGGTATATTCTTGTAATGTTTAAATTTCTGAAATAACGGATTTGTATAGCTGACTCCTGCCCCAAATGTTCCGACCCACATGGTATTCTGACGGTCCCTGAATAACGAATGAATTGAATTATTAGATAAACTCGTATTTTCAGCTGCATTATATATTAAATGCTTAAAAGTATAATCTCCTTTATTTACTGCATCTAGACTTATTATGTTAATGCCTCCGTTTTCAACACCAATCCAAATATTACCCGCAGCGTCTTCATGAATTGCAAGAACCGCCCCCATGCTAATACTGTTGCTATTTCCGGGATCATTACTTAAATTGATAAATTCTATTGCATTAGGATTTTCTCCATCATACTTCACCAGGCTAACTCCCCGGGTGTTTGTCCCAACCCAGATATGTCCGTAGCTGTCCCTGTACAGAGATCTTATCTTGTCCTCACTTATACTGAATGGGTTTCTTTCCTGATGACGGAAAGGTATATAGGAATAATCTTTAAGATCCAGCAACCATAAGCCATCATATGTACCCAGCCAAAGGTTTCCTGTGTCGGCTTCCAGAATAGCATCAACATAAATATTATCGAATATTTGCTGGGCAGATTTAGTTTCAGGATTGAATAAAAACAGTCCTCCGGGTGAACCGAATAAAAAAAAACCATGTTCAAGTTCATAAATACAATCTATATAATTCTGAATTACATTGAAAGGTATAAACTTGTCCAGATCACGATTATATACATTAAGCCCCTCCTGTGTGCCTACCCATAAATTATTCTTTTTATCCTCATAGATAACATTATCATTATTGCTATTTA
>CAYUAV010000132.1:0-8394 GCA_964442665.1 uncultured Bacteroidales bacterium | reverse complement strand
AGATAAATCTTTTTATTAACTTAATGGGGTGCATTTATGTTTCGATGCACTAGATATCTTTTTTTCAAGCGTGCTTTCTTCCAAAACGACCGTAGATAATAATAATAGCAGTGGCAATGAGCATCATTCCCATGAGTGTATGCCATTGAGGTTTTTCACCGCTGATTATCATCCAGCTGAGTACTGTCCCAAGAACGGGAATAATAAATTTCCAGACATTGATTTCCGATACTTTAACTTCAGGACGGTTCAATACGATAAACCAGAAACTAAATGCAGCCGCTGACATAAAGCTGAGCCAACACAGGGAAATAAAATAGGGAGGTGGTTTGTTTCCAAAGTTGAATCCTTCAACGAAAAAGGAAAGAATAAGTATAATCAGGCCGCCTGTAAAAATTTGCAATGCATTCAGAAAAACCGGTGATATTCCTGTTTTGCTCTGCGAAACTAAAATATTTCCAAAACTTCCTGCAATATTCCCGATAACCAGCAAAATTATACCGGTTAACAGGGTAATCCGATTTTCGACAGTTCGATCTTTTACCAGGGCCAATAAAACAATACCGGAAAAACCTATCAGCAGGGCTATTATTTTTTTTAAAGTCAGCGGATCCCGTCCGGTGATAAAATGAGCCAGGAAAGCTACGAAAAGCGGCCCTCCTCCCACCACAATAGCACCAACAGCTGCAGGTGTACGATTCATTCCCTGATAAAAAAATGCATACAGAATGGCTGTCTGGAACAGGCTTATCAGTAAAACTCTTCCGGCGTGCTTCCGCACCAATACCCAATCGCTCTTTATGTTTCGGCAAAATGGCAGGATAACAAGTCCTGAAATCATAAAACGAATACCTGCAAACTGCAAAGGTGTGGAATAACGTAAGCCAACCTTTATTCCGGCAAATGCCGTTGACCAAAGGAAACAAGCTATAATGGCCAGAAAAATACTGTTCTTATAAAATGGCTTTAATGACATTACGTAAAAAATTGAAGCGGTAAATGTAGTGATATTCATAAGAACAATAATAAACACAACAAAAGGAATCTCTTATCTGACAGGTGTTTTGGTCGATATACCCGGATGAAAAAGCAGTTTAAATTACCGATTGCTGCAACCTGTCTTTTATTCATCTGTCATTAACGGCAAACCAAAACATTAAAATTTCCAGGAAATCAAAACCATGAAAACATGAAATTATTAAGTGCCAGTATTGTTTTTTTAGTATTGTGCGGAAGTTTAGAGGCGCAATCGTTAACACAGGTCATACGCGGGAGAGTCGTTGATCTTGATTCTAAAACCCCACTAATCGGAGTTACTCTCTTTATTGAGGGTTCACAGCCAATCATCGGGACTATTACCGACGAGGATGGCTATTTTACTTTTCCGGAGATAGCCATCGGAAGGTATAATATCGGAATTTCGTATGTTGGTTACGAAAACAAAATGATTCCCAATATACTAACCGGGGCAGGTAAGGAAGTAGTACTTACCATCGAATTGGAAGAATCGGTTGAGGAGCTTGAAGAAGTTGTTGTAACGGCTCATAAAAACAAGGGTGAGCCGATTAACGATATGGCAACAGTGAGTGCACGGTCGATATCGGTTGAGGAAACTCAACGTTTTGCGGGTAGTTTTAACGATCCGTCACGTCTGGTGTCGTCATATGCCGGTGTGATGGGCGATCCGGATGGCAATAATGATATTATTGTAAGGGGAAATTCTCCCCGCGGAATCCACTGGCGACTGGAAGGTGTCGATGTTCCAAATCCGAATCATTTTGCTAATGAAGGCGCAACGGGCGGGCCCATCAGTATTTTGAACAATGCAACACTCGATAACTGCGATTTTTTTACAGGTGCTTTCCCTGCCGATTATGGCGATTCCTATTCGGGAGTTTTCGACATTCACCTGCGAAAGGGCAATAATAAAAAAAGAGAGTTTACAGCCCAGGTAGGTGTTATTGGTATGGATCTTACTGCCGAAGGGCCTTTTATTAACGATGCTTCGGCATCATACCTTATCAATTACAGATACTCATCACTTGATATACTGAATAGAATTGGTATTAAAGTAGTTGGTGATGCAGTACCGCGATTTCAGGATTTAACATTGAACATTTTTATACCCACGGCTAATTTTGGCTCATTTCAGGTATTTGGTTTAGGGGGTAAAAGTACTATATCATTTGAAGAATCGACATGGAAAGAAAGTTACGATGCCGACCTGGGAGTATTAGGTATAAATCACATATTTCCTTTCAGCGATAAAACCTATCTTAAGACTTCATTTTCTGTTACCGGAACACGAAACGACTGGAAGTACTATGAGTCTGAATCAGAACCTCCATCATGGGAACTTAGAGGCAGCGATGACTTCATCTATTCTACCTATTCATTAAGCCTGCAATTGACACATAAGTTTTCGGCAAAACATACCCTTAAAGGAGGCTTAACAGGAAAAGTGTTAGATTACAACCTGGGAATGGATATTTTCGACTGGGATCGTCATTTACTTTATACTTCGCTTGAAGATAACGGAAGTTCGGAATTGCTTCAAAGCTTTATAAACTGGAAATATCGTCCTGTAACCAACCTTACCTTCAACACAGGTGTTCATATGAAATATCTGAATTTAAACGGTACCTATGCCGTTGAACCCCGTCTGGGTATGAGATGGCAAATAACCAAACGCCAGGCTGTTACGGCAGGTTTCGGTATGCACAGCAAAACCGATAATATATCGCTGTACCTTATACGTGAACGTATGGAAGACGGAAGCATTGTTCAGCAGAACAAGGAGCTTGATTTTCTCCGTGCGTATCACTATGTTGTCGGCTATGAGAACCGGATTTCACGCAATCTGAACCTGAAAGCAGAGGCTTATTATCAGGATTTGTACGATGTACCCGTATCGGATGAGGAGGACAGTTATTTTTCCATACTGAATGCTACCGACGGATATATAATTACCAGACTTGTGAATGAGGGGACAGGTAAGAATTACGGATTAGAATTTTCTGTCGATAAGTATTTTTCAAAGAATTATTATTTTCTTATTACCACATCGCTTTTCGAATCAAAATTTACAGCATACGATAATATTGAACGAAATTCTCGATTCAATAATAACTATATTTTTAATATAATCAGTGGCAAGGAATTTCCTTTAGGCAGAAAGAAAAATTCAGCTATTAATGTAAATGTCAGAGGTTCCTATGCCGGTGGACAGTGGTATACTCCCATCGATCTTGAAGCCTCGCAGGAGCATGATTATACTGTCCGCGATTACGATCGTGCCTTTACTGAGCGACATCCCGATTATATGAGGTTCGATCTGAAAGTAGGGTTTCGAAGAAATAAGAAAAATACCACACGAATTTGGGAACTCGATATACAAAATGTTACGAACAACCTTAACATTACAGGTGATTACTGGGATTCGGAAACTGATAAGGTAGTAACTTATAGTCAGCTGGGTATTTTACCTGTGCTGAATTACAGGATTGAATTTTAAATTCATCACAAAAATACTGCGCGTGTTTATATACTGTGCTTAAAACAAATCCTGACCGCCAGGATAAGATTTTTGACCAACTTCTTATATCAGGGTGGATTTGGTTTATGGCTACCGCAAGGTGCTGCCGGTTGCATGAGATAATTCTTCATCACCGGCAGCTTTGTATTATTACAAAGCTGAATTTATAATAGTATGATACGCATGATACAGTATTTTGATGGATATCATCTTTAACCTTTATTGAATTTACATTGGTTTATTTTAATTTTTCAATTGAGTATTTTTTTAAGAATTATGACCTTCTGCGTATATTCAAAACGTTTTTTAATGCATCCATGTTTAAACTGCATGAAGTAAAAACAAGATTATCTTTCTGCAGACGAGCATCAACTATAATATACCACTTTGCCTGAAATCGGGTCGGTCGGAAGCTTTACAATCTGTTGAGGCTAATCCCTGGAAATAGGATGATACCGACCTGTCAATTATTTTTGGTTTATAATATTATTAATCCTGATACCTATACTGTTTGATTCAATTTTTTCATCTATAAATTTACTCCTTGGATCTAATCTGATATCAATTATAAGTTGTGCAGAATATTCACCATCAGTGAGTATATTTTCATCCTGGTTAATAGATTTCCATAGTATTTTTTCCAGATCAAACTTTTTTGTTAACGTTTTATGTCCTTCAAACTCCATTTTAACCTGAGGTATCCAGTTGGATGAATAATCATCTTTAAAAATGTCGAGATAGAAAAATTCCTCATCATTATTAAACTCTGATGTTAATATTAGTTTAAAAGACGATTCTGAAACAACTACATGGTCATTGGATGTATTTCCAATAGTTAAAGTCATTATATCAGGTGTCCCTATGTTAATTTCTGTATTTTCAACAGAAATCGAAAGTTCCAGAATATTTGCAAATTCCAGTTTATCTTCTTTTTTACAACTTTGTACGGTCAGAAGTGCAAACATAAGAATGGCAATTGTAAATCTTATTCTTGTTTTCATAGGGTATGAGTTTTACTATTACTTATTTATAATGTACTAATTCATTGATTATTATCAAAGACCATTTTTAATATGGTTAATAATTGCTGTCAAAAGGCAATTCCATTTTCGAAATCAATTCCTGAATATTCAATCTTCATTGTTTTTTATCTTTATTATTTATCCCATTTTATGCATTAGAAAGTTGAATGAAAAAGGGTGAATAAGCATTATTGCTGAGACTCACGCCTCTAAAAGGATAGAGAGTTTTTTCACTTTTCTAATGCAATGCAATAGAAGCTTAAATGCCTGACTTGCAATACATAACTACTTATTTCAATGCATAAAATGGGTTTATTAATAAACTCAGATTACATATTCCTATATTCAAATTAATAGGTTGTGATAATATTCTGCTCTATAAATTATCACTACCTGAGCAAATATGTATTCTTTTCAGAACAACTGTTTTTTATCTATATCTTCTTTCAGTTAAAATTATTGCTTAAATTACAGGGATAACTTCATATCGAAAGACCATGATTCGCGGAACGATATATCTCCTGTTTTTTCTTTCGTTAAAAAGCACCTATGCCCAGGATAATTTCTTCCGCCAATTGGCCGATTCTGCTTTAACATTGACTAACCAGCATATAGTTTACGATCCGGGATATTATCTTATTGATTATCCGGACGGCGATATCCCTGAGGGCAGGGGTGTGTGTACCGATGTAATCATCAGGGCTTACAGGAAGCTCGGTATCGACCTGCAAAAAGAAATCCACGAGGATATAGCCGCAAATTTTGAGAAATATCCAAATAAGTGGGGACTTACAAAACCGGATAAAAATATCGATCATCGACGGGTACCTAACTTAATGGTATTCTTCGAACGTTATGGCGAGATGAAACCCATTACCCGGAATGGAGAAGATTATGCCCCGGGTGATATTATTGCATGGGATCTGGGAGGAGGAGTAACACATATTGGAATTGCAATTAATAAAAAATCGCCCGACGGGAAACGGTGTCTGATTGTGCACAATATCGGTTACGGACAGGAAGTTGCTGATTGTCTGTTTGAATTTACAATAATCGGGCACTACAGATACAGAAAGTGATCCATCCCTGTAAATGTTTTAAGCATAAATAAAACACTAACCTTGACAGATTATCCTTTAAACCAATCTGATGGAATTATAACTTTAATAATTAATTAATCCTGATACTATAAAATTAATCGGGTAAGTATGTAAACTTCAATCCTGCTGAGTTGTTCCATAAATAGAAAAAGTCGTAATTTAATCGAATATAACATTTAAAAAAAGAATTCCAAAATAATATACGATATGAAAAAGGCATTTATTCATTTTGCAGAAGGCTTTGAAGAAATTGAAGCTCTGACTATTGTGGATGTATTGCGACGTGCCGAAATACCTTTACTGATGGTATCGGTTACAGGTAATAAAGAGGTTAAAGGAGCTCATGGCATTCCTGTTCTTACAGATATACTGTTTGAGAAGGCTGATTATTCCGATGCAGAGATACTGATCTTACCAGGTGGTATGCCAGGTGCAAAAAATCTTAATGCACATCAGGGATTAAAAGATCAACTCTTGAAATTCAATCAGTCGAAACAAAAGATCGCAGCAATTTGCGCGGCACCTCTTGTTCTTGGCGGCCTGCATATACTGGAAGGTCATGAAGCAGTTTGTTTTCCGGGTTATGAAGATGAATTATTGGGCGCTCAGATAAAATACGTTCCTGCAATTAAGTCGGGAAATATTATTACCGGCAGAGGACCCGGGGCCGCTCTTGATTTTTCGCTAACGATAGTAACCGAGTTGAAGGGAAAAGATAAAGCCGACCAATTAGCCAGAACCATGCTGGTTCAGACATGGTAGAAAAGTGTTAACACAATTTTGTTAATTTTTTAGCAGATAAATTAGGAGCAGGAACAACCTTTATTTTAGTATTTTTGTTACTAACCAATATAAAATATCATTAATATAATATTAAATAAAAATGGCTTTAGAATTAACTGATGCGAATTTTGAGGAGTCTGTTATTAACGCAGATAAGCCCGTAATTGTTGACTTTTGGGCAGAGTGGTGTGGACCTTGCCGTTTGGTAGGGCCTATTGTTGCTGAAATTGGAGAAGAATATACCGGGAAAGCTCTTGTAGGAAAACTTGATGTTGATACAAATCCGGGAGTTTCACAGAAATATGGAATTCGAAATATCCCTACAATTCTGTTTTTTAAAAATGGTGAAATAAAGGATAAGCAAGTCGGGGCCTGTCCGAAAAGCACTTTAGTGAATAAACTGGAAGCATTGTTATAATTTTATATATAGTGAAAAGCTGTCAGGAAGATAAACTTATGTACTTTCATCATCTTTTTGACAGCTTTTCATTTGATAGTATATGATAAATTTTCTTCGTAGAAACCAGCAGGCCTTTATTTTTTTTACATTTATATATGGCAGTTTAACTGTATTAATTTCGTATTTTACACATCCTGACAGCCAATTCATTTCTTCTCCTTTTAAGATGCCCTTTTTATCGGGTATAATCCTTAATACACTTTTAAATCAAAATACTTATTTGTTATTTACGCTGCTGGTAATAGTATTTCTGATTTTCATAGGTTTTTATTTTACCCGTATTGCAATAAAATTCTTAATTATTTCATCACGCTCACAATTCCCGGCAATTTTCTTTCTGTGTATTGCCGCATTTGCCGTTTCAAAAGAAATTTTTTCAGGAGCAATACTGGCTTGCCTTTTTCTTTTATTATGTATCGATCGTTTATTTGTATCTGTCGATCAGAAAGGTTTGTCTTTTCGATTCCTCGATTCCGGTATTTTATTAGGTTTAGCCAGTTTATTTTATTTCAACATCTTATTTCTATTTCCGTTTTTTTTACTTGCTCAAATTATTCTCCGGCCTGCCAGCTGGCGTGAGCTATTATATATTTTCATGGGAATGATTTTACCCTTTATTTATATTTTCTCAGTCTATTATCTCAAAGGATTATCAATAGCTGAAACAGGGGGAAAAATTTCAGAATGGATATTCCTGCGAAAAACTATAACTGCTAATTGGTATTTTCTGGCAGGAATTGGCTTTTATTTGCTGATACTATTCTCAACCAGTATATATGCATTAAGAAAATTTGCCACAACAAAAATACTTATCAGAAAATACTACCAGTTATTATTCCTTTTATTCATAAACCTGTTGCTGATATTTATTTTTATACCTTCTGCCGGGGTCGAATTGTTTTACCTGTTCGCTTTACCGGCATCAGTTCCTTTATCGATCTTCTATACGCAATGCCGTAACTCACTTCTCAATAATTTACTATTCCTGATACTATTGGGTATTCCGGTTGCCATCAATTTCCTGTAATGATCATGATCCTTTTTTTTCATGGCTTGGATGCTTGTTAAGAACAGTATTACAATCACAGCAAGGAAAAAATTAATAAAAAAGCTGCCTGATTGGGGCAACTTATAGGGTTGCAGATTTATTATGAGGTTGATTATAATTTCTTAACGAAAGACAGAATACCAACGGCTTCGCCTGGCCTGCCCTCTTTAAAGGAGATGAAAACATGATATACTCCGGTCTTCTGACATTTAAAGTCGAAGAAAGGAAATTCTTTTCCGGTAGCACTAATATAAGTACTTCCCTGCAGAACATTCATGTCGAATAGTTGCAGAATAGCTTCACCATCGGAGTCGGGAGCCGTACAAATCGAAAACCGGTACTGGGTATTCTTGCTCAGCACCATCGAGAACTTGGCTGAGGGTGGATTACCACCGGGGACACCTGCATCAAGTTTCACAACAAAATCTTTCAGATAGGTTACATCT
>CAYUAV010000131.1:0-8452 GCA_964442665.1 uncultured Bacteroidales bacterium | reverse complement strand
AAATACCC
Source organism: uncultured Bacteroidales bacterium (assembly GCA_964442665.1). Classification (GTDB taxonomy): domain Bacteria; phylum Bacteroidota; class Bacteroidia; order Bacteroidales; family UBA10428; genus UBA10428. The sequence goes on along the minus strand of CAYUAV010000131.1, from coordinate 8,444 downwards.
ATGTATGGTTTTACCGAAAGTTATAATATTTCTGTTTCAGCAGCCATAATTCTGCACACGTTAACTGAAAAAATGAGGACCTCGGCAATTAAATGGAACCTCACTGAAGAAGAAAAAACAGAAGTTAAATTGCATTGGTTAAAACGATCCATTAAAAAATCGGATCTGATTGAAAAAGAATTTCTAATGAACCAAAGTAATAATCAAAATATTACATAGAAGAGTAATTTCCATAATTAAACCGTATCCATTTTTTTTTATATATTTGAATGAACTATTGACGAGTGTTAAAAAAACATTGACGAAACCCATCCTGTTATGAATTGTATTATTATTGATGATGATCAGATGTCGCGCCGGGTTATTGAAGAGTTCGTTAGTCGGACAGATCAACTCAACCTTGTTAGTTCGTACGAAAATGCCGTAGATGCTATTAATGCATTCAATATGGGCGAAGACATCGACCTGATATTTCTTGACATAGAAATGCCGGAGATGAGTGGAATCGATTTCCTGGAAACACTTCAGAATCCACCGCAAATAATAATTGTTTCATCGAAAGAAAAGTATGCCTTGGAAGCATTCAATTACGATGTTACAGATTATCTTCTGAAACCGGTGAATTATAGCAGATTCTTTAAAGCAGTAAATAAAGCCGGAGTTCGTTTCAAAAACAAAGTTGACCCAAGAGAAGATGAAATTTTCATAAAAAAAAATTCAGCACTCGTACGGTTGAAATATAAGGATATTTTGTGGGTTGAAGCTCTCGAAAACTATGTTATTTTCAATACATACGAAGAAAGATATACGATCCATTTTACCATGAAAGCCATTGAAAATAAGCTCCCATCAGGCATTTTTACAAGGGTTCACCGGTCATTTATTGTTAACATAAGCTCTATTAATTTCATTGAGGATAATGCCATTATCATTAAAACAAAGGATGGGATGAAGACCATTCCGATTGGCAAGTCATATAAAGATAAATTGATGGGTGATATTAACCTGATCGTAAAATAATATCTCCTTTTACGGGTTATCCTATCAGATATCCAATACATTTATAAAAACATGTATTCACATTTCCGGACCAGCATAGCATCCGTAATTTTTATATATGGCTGCTTGTATTCTGCATTCCCGCAAAATACAGATACCCTTTCATTTCTTGAAAATAAGCTTCTGTATAGTTATAAGAAGATCATAGAATCACCGGAGAATAACCGATACAAAGCTGCCGAAGTATTTTATAACAAATTCGATTCTGTCTTAAGGGTGGATGGCTCATTTGATTACCCGTTCTCGTCTTTGGAAAACATCGGGAAAATTTATTCTCCCGATCACAGATTAAGGATATTCACATGGAATATACCCGTGGGATTATCGGGGAATATTTATTACGGCATCATTCAGTTCTATTCAGAAATTACCAGGAAACATAAAATAGTTCTGCTGAACAGGATTGACAGCCTTCCTTACGATATGGATGTAAAAAAGTGGATCGGTTCACTATACTATAATATTATTGAAACTAAACATGCCGGTCGGAAATATTATACGCTTCTGGGCTTCGACCTGAATAATCCCCTGTCAAATAAAAAGGTAATAGAAGTAATTTCGATCGATGATTTTGACAGGTTGTACTTTTGTAAAAATCTCCTTCAGTTTGAGGGTAAGCTTGTTGACAGGATTGTTTTTGAATATAACGAAAAAGCTGTCATGAGCCTTCAGTATAATGATACTATGGAAATGATTGTATTCGACCATCTTTCACCGTCAAAACCTTCCCTAACGGATCAATATGAATTTTATGGCCCTGATTTTACCTACGACGGACTAAAATGGGAAAAAGGCATCTGGGTCTATTATTCGAATATTGATGTTACAAACTGATATTTTTTCAGTATCGTCATATATTAATCGTATCCAATTATGACGATATGACAGAAGTTATACACTGGCATAAGCTTTGCGAAAGGGCTATGCGAATAATGTCGAATATAAATTAAAGAACTATGCAAACAGGAAAAATTGATGTAACAACCGAGAACATTTTTCCCATTATTAAAAAATTTCTTTATTCCGATCATGAAATATTCCTCCGCGAACTGATATCCAACGCCGTCGATGCCACCCAGAAGCTTAAAACAATGGCTAATATCGGTGACTATCAAGGTGAACTCGGCGATCTGACCATTCGCGTGAAAGCTGACAAGAAGAAAGGAACACTGACTGTATTGGACCAGGGTATTGGCATGACCGAAGAAGAAATTGAAAAGTATATAAACCAGATTGCTTTGTCGAGTGCAGAAGATTTCCTCGAAAAATATAAAAACCAGGCCAACGCCATCATCGGTCATTTCGGATTGGGATTTTACAGCTCATTTATGGTATCCGACAAAGTTGAAATTATTACCAAATCATACCTGCCGGATGCCAAAGCTATCAAGTGGACGTGTAAAGGAACACCCGAATATTCGATTGAAGAATCGGAAAGAGATACAAGAGGTACAGAAGTAGTGCTTTACCTCGATAACGATTCAAAAGATTTTCTCGAGGAGAATAAAATCAATGAACTGCTCAAGAAATATTGCCGGTTTTTACCGGTGGAGATTGGTTTTGGTAAGAAAAAAGAATGGAAAGACGGTAAAGAAACAGAGCTCGATGCAGATAATATAATAAATGAATACAATCCGTTATGGACCCAAAAACCTACTGAACTGAAGGACGAGAATTACAATAAATTCTATCGCGACTTATATCCGTTCAGTGAAGAACCGCTTTTCAATATTCACCTTAATGTTGATTATCCGTTCAATCTGACCAGAATTCTTTATTTTCCGCGCATTAAGAATAATATTGAAATCCAGAAAAACAAGATCCAGCTTTATTGTAACCAGGTTTTTGTCACTGACTCCGTAGAAGGAATAGTACCTGAATTTTTAACCCTGCTGCATGGCGTTATCGATTCACCCGATATTCCTCTGAATGTATCGCGTAGCTACCTGCAGAGCGATTCGAATGTTAAAAAAATATCGAGTCATATTACAAAGAAGGTTGCAGACCGGTTAAGTGAAATCTTTAAGAACGACCGTAAACAATTCGAAGAAAAGTGGGATAACCTGAAGCTTTTTATTGAATACGGAATGATTACAGAAGAAAAGTTCTATGAAAAAGCCGAAAAATTCGCCCTGTTTAAAAATACCGACGGCAAATACTTCACATTCGATGAGTATAAAACATTAATCAAGGACAATCAGACAGATAAAAACAAAACCCTGGTGTATCTGTATGCTACCAATATGGAAGAACAATACAGCTTTATCGATGCGGCAAAGGCAAAAGGATACGATGTGCTCACTATGGATGGTCAGCTCGATACACATTATCTGAATTACCTGGAGCAAAAATTTAAAGATTCCCGGTTTACAAGGGTCGATTCGGATGTAATTGATAAACTGATTGAAAAGGGTGAAAACAAAGAATCAAAACTTACGATCGAACAACAAAACCGTTTAACACCGGTATTTCGTAGTCAGCTCCCTGAAAGAGCCAATTATATTGTGACTTTCGAAGCGCTGAACGAAAGTGACCATCCAATAATTATTACGCAGGCAGAATTCATGCGCCGTATGAAAGAGATGTCTGCTATGGGTGGGGGTATGAATATCTATGGTGATTTACCCGATAGTTATACCCTTGTCGTTAATTCAAATCATCCCCTTGTACAGCGTATAAATAGTGAACTAGATAAGAAATTAAGTGCAGAACTGACAAAAATTGATGAGAAAATTAAACCATTGAGTGATAACAAAGCGAAACTTGACAAGGTCAACAAGGAAAAGAAAGAGGAAGAAATTAAACAGGAAGATAAGGACCGTATTGAAGAATTATCGAAAAAAATAAAAGATCTGGAAGATAAGAAAGAAAAATCACTAAAGAAATTCGGAAGCAGTAATAAGCTGGTAAAACAAATAATTGATCTTGCGTTGCTGGCAAACGGAATGCTCAAAGGTGAAGATCTTTCAAAATTTGTTAAACGAAGTATTGAACTCATCTGATTATAAACTTAAATCGGTTATTATAAAAAGAAAGCTGCATGAATAATGCGGCTTTTTTATTTTAATTGAGCCAGGTGCATGACGGTCGGAAACTTTGAAAATATCATACCTTTGTAACAATAATAAACTTTAAAATAACCATAAAGAAATACAAGAATGGAACACGTATCAGCACGTATTGCCAGCTTATCGCCCTCGGCGACTATGGCAATGAACCAGGCTACGCGCGACCTGAAAGCCAAAGGAGTAGATGTAATCAATTTAAGTGTCGGAGAACCTGATTTTCCTACCCCCGATCATATAAAAGCTGCGGGCAAGCAGGCTATCGATGATAATATATCGTTCTATCCCCCGGCTCCCGGATTCCCGGAACTGCGTAAAGCAATTGCTGATAAACTTAAACATGAAAACAACCTCGATTACAGTCCCGAACAAATTGTAGTATCAGTAGGCGCTAAAAACGCCCTTGCCAATGTAATACTTTGTCTTATTGACAAAGGTCAGGAAGTGATTGTACCCTCACCCTACTGGGTAACCTATGTCGAACAGGTAAAGCTGGCCGAAGGAAAAAACATTGTTATTCGTGGCGATATTAAAAACAAATTTAAAGTTACTCCCGAACAAATTGATAAGGCGATTACCTCGAAGACAAAGGCTTTGTTGCTCTGCTCGCCTTCCAATCCTACGGGCAGTGTGTATTCGAAAGCAGAACTCGCAGCTATAGTCAAAGTCCTTGAAAAACATCCCAACATATTTGTAATAACCGATGAGATTTATGAACATATAAATTTTACAGGCAAACATGAATCGATTGGCCAGTTTGAATCAATTAAGGACCGTTTAGTTATTATTAATGGTGTTTCAAAAGCTTACGCCATGACAGGATGGCGAATCGGTTATTCGGCGTCGCCCCTGTGGCTTGCCAAAGCGTGTATCAAACTGCAGGGCCAGTTGATTACAGGCCCCACAACCAATGCACAAATGGCTGCCCTAAAAGCATTGAATAGCGACCAATCGTGTGTCGGAGAAATGCTCATAGCTTTTAAAAGAAGAAAAGACCTCATCATGAATCTTTTAAAGGATATTCCTGGACTTGAGGTAGTTGAACCCGATGGCGCTTTCTATGTTTTTCCAAAAATTGATTCCTACTTCGGTACATCAAATGGTAACCGCAAAATTGAATCATCAAACGACTTTTGTCTTTTTCTGCTCGAAGAAGGACATATCGGGACCGTTCCGGGTGAAGCGTTTGGCGAGCCTGCCTGCTTCAGAATTTCTTTCGCCACCTCAGATGATAATATCATCGAAGCAATGAAACGATTAAAAGAGGCGTTGGCCAAACTGCATTAGTAGTAGTTCTAAAGAAAAGAATAATCCCGTTTAAAAATTAAACGGGATTTTTTCTGCATCGCTTACATCAGAATTAATAAGTATTCTATTAACATAAAACATAAAGAATTTATCTTTATTTATTAATTATTTAATGTTTTACATTAATTTTTTATTGTTTTATATAATTTTTATATGTAGGTTTGTCCCATCAACCAAAAAATCATACAATGAATACATCGAATAAAAGACTATTAACCTGGATAAAGGTATTTTTTAAGACAATCTATATTCTGTTAATCGTAATTGCCTTATTAACTTTACTTAGTCAGGGCATAACCATTTTTATGGATAATTATCGGTTTGGTTCCTTTCCTGTTTTAATGTCTTTCGATCATCCCGAAATATCTGTTCAGCTCAACGGTGATTCTTTAAAGCCCGACGCAATATTTGCCATTGGCGGAGTAGTCATTAAAGGTGTTCCACCCATAATAAATATAATAAACGGAGTATTGACACTTACAGCCATGATAATTTATATCCTGATTGTGAGGAGTGTACGTATTATCATCCGGTCAATTGATCGTAATGAAGTATTCTCCTTAAAAAATGCAGGGCGTTTGAGAACAATCGGATATCTGTTGCTGATTGATCTGATATTGAACTACGCTGCCGTTTATACCTATACAACAATTCTCGGTACCATTCAAAGTGCCAATAAAGGTTATTCCGTTGGCCTTATCGTTGGAGACTCGCTGGGTTATATAATTGCGATTGTCTTTACGTTTTTTATGGCTGCGGTCTTTAAAATAGGGGTTTCCCTCCAGGAAGAGAATCAAAGTTTTGTTTAAATAGTGAATACGGAATTAAAGTAAGGATTATGCCAATAATAGTTAATCTTGATATCATGATGGCCAGGAGGAAAATGTCGCTAAAAGATTTGGCGGACAAAGTAGGAATATCGGTTGTAAATTTGTCGTTGTTCAAAACCGGTAAGGCACGTGGTGTGCGATTCTCGACCCTCGAAGCCATCTGTGAAGCGCTTGAATGCCAACCGGGTGATATTCTTGAATTTATTGACGACAGGAATAAAAAACAATAGTAAAACCAAGTTATAATCCCATAATCTAAAACCATGGAAGTACAAATTAAAAATCTATCGAAAACCTATCCAAACGGAGTACAGGCATTAAAAGATGTCAACCTGACTATTCCTAACGGCCTTTTTGGCTTACTGGGTCCTAATGGTGCGGGAAAGTCAACTCTGATGAGGACCATAGCTACCCTTCAGGAGGCTGATAACGGAACTATATTTCTTGACGATCTGAATATGCTCACTGAAAAACATGAAGTCCGGAAGATCCTGGGCTACCTGCCCCAGGAATTTGGGACCTATAATAATATTACGACTGCTGAAATGCTCGATCACATCGCCGTATTAAAAGGTGTTACCGATAGAAAAATTCGACGGGCATTGACCAACCGTCTTTTAAAACAAACCAACCTTTACGAGGTAAAGGATAAAAAACTGGGTAGTTTTTCAGGCGGAATGAAACAACGCTTCGGAGTTGCACAGGCTTTGCTGGGAAATCCTAAAATCCTCATTGTCGATGAGCCTACAGCCGGCCTCGATCCTGCTGAACGAAAACGATTTTTAAATATGCTGAGTGAGATCGGTGAACAGGTTGTTGTTATCCTGTCGACCCATATTGTTGAAGATGTTTCGGATATCTGTACCAATATGTCAATCATTGATAAAGGTGAGGTTAAATACACCGGAAAACCTCACGAAGCAATAGAATTGCTGAAAGGAAAGATCTGGAAAAAAACAATTACCAAGGGAGAAGAAAGTACATATGGCGAAAATTACAAAATCCTTTCCGGTAAACATACCGATGGGATGATCGATATTCATATCTACAGCGATAAATCGCCCGGTGTTTTTGAGCGCACCGAACCCGACCTGGAGGATGTGTATTTTGCAGCTATTCATAATTACATTTGAAACCGGTAAAACCTAATCCTATGATTTGGCAAATAATATTATTCGAATTACGCTACAGGCTAAAACGGCCTGCAACCTACATATACTTTTTCCTTTTCCTTGGAATCGCATACCTGTTTGTTGCAGTACCTGATATCTCATTTGGTGAATCCGGAGAAAAACTCTTCCGTAACGCGCCGATACTCATACATCAGCTTATGCTGGTATTTATGATGTTTGGATCCATCGTGTGTGCTGCCATTATGGGAGTGCCGGTCTATCGTGATTTCGAAGCAAATTTTCACGAAATCATGTTTAGTGTCCCGGTAAGGAAATGGGAATACCTTTGGGGTCGTTTTACAGGTTCATTCATCATCACTATTCTTGTGTTTTCAGGAATTATGCTGGGAATGATGATTGGCTTTGCCATGCCCTGGCAGGAAAAAGAAATGATCGCACCTTTTATGTTCACGGCTTATCTGCATCCTTTCCTGCTTTTTATTGTACCTGATATTTTTATTCTGGGATTACTGTTTTTTCTTTTAGGGAGTTATTTCCGCTCTCAGGCAGCCATCTATGCACAAGGAGTAATTTTCGTTGTGCTTTACTTTGCCATTAGTCTTATCCTTTCCGATGCCACCCGTAATCCTTTTTATTCTGTATTTGATGTATCCGGATCGGAATCAGTTTACCAGGTTACCCGATACTGGACAACATTCGAAAAAAATAGTATGCTTGTCCCATTGCAAAGCTACGTTCTCTGGAACCGACTTCTATGGCTGGGACTTAGCGGAATTATTGGCGTGCTGTTCACCTGGAAATTCAAACTGATACGTGAAGGACGCTTCATAAAAAGAAAACAAAAGAAGGTAACTGAAGAGGTGACGATTGTACAGGAACCTGTAACTGAATCCATAATTCTTTCAACAGTTGGTTTTCGTCAAAGAGTATTCCAGTTGTGGTATGTATCTAAATTTTACCTGAAAAGTATCGTACGATCGATCCCTTTTCTTATTATGGTTCTGTGTGCAATAGGATTAATGGCCCTGGTCCGTATGGGCGAATCGATG
>CAYUAV010000130.1:0-8516 GCA_964442665.1 uncultured Bacteroidales bacterium | reverse complement strand
GCCCTTGAGAAAAAAACGATCATACTCACCGAAATACCCGATGAATACATCGAAATCACATCAGGTTTGGGGGATAGTCCTCCCAATAATTTATTGTTACTCCCGGTGATGCATGAAGAACAACTTATTGGAGTGCTCGAAATCGCTTCGCTTCAAAAGTTCGATTCCAATCAGATTACACTTGGCGAAAAAATTACTTCCAGCCTGGCTTCAACCATTATCAATGCACGTATTAATTCACAAACATCTGAGCTCCTGCAGAAATCGCAGCAGCAAGCAGCAGAAATGGCCGAACAGGAGGAAGAAATGCGTCAGAATATGGAAGAGCTCAAGGCGACCCAGGAAGAATCGGCACGCAGAGAAGAGGAATTGGAAAGTATACTTGGTGCAATTGATCAATCATTCTATGTGCTGGAATATGACATTGAAGGAACCATAACCAAAGTAAATCAACGATTTCTTTACTTGGTTAACCTGCCCGCTGAAAAAGTAGTAGGGCTTAAGCATAATCAATTATTCGGGAAAGGCAGCAAAGCCGATTCGTCGCTATTTGCAAATGTAGCTGAAGGAAATACTGTTGAATTGCATGAAGAAGTGGAAGTAAATAAAAAACCGCTTGAAATAAAAAATACATTCTCTCCCATTCGCAAGAAGGAAGGAGATACATTGAAGATACTAAATATAATGACAGTTGTTATTTAGGTTTCAACATACGTGCACATGGTAGAACTTGGGATTGTTGATATTAGAGAAATTATACGGTTAATCAAGAATCAATACGATATCGACTTTTCGACTTTTGCACTTACTTCGTTTAAGTACAGGTTGGAACATATTATTGCTAAAAATAATCTTACAAGTCCTGAAAATCTATACCGCAAGCTTACCGATCATCGTGAATTTTTTGACATATTTATGAATCAGTTATTTGTCCCCTCTACCGAAATGTTTCGCGATCCTTCTGTCTGGCGTTGGTTAAGGGAAGAATATTTTTCGAATCTGAACGATAAAGATTTGCTGAACTTTAAAATCTGGTTGCCATATTGCGTCTCGGGTGGTGAATTGTTTTCGGTCTGCATTCTTCTTCAGGAACTCGGTCTGCTTGACCATATTAAAATTATCGGAACAATTTTCAGCGACACTTCGCTGGAATATATCAAATCGGGCGAGTATCCGCTTAAAAAAATTGAAACTTCAGCCGAGAATTATACGCGATTCCAGGGAGCCAGGGAATTTAGCGATTATTATAAACTTGAACAATATGTTGTCAGAAGAGATGTTTCGCTAATTAAAAATGTTGAATTCATAAAAGATGATATTAATTTTAGTAGAGCGCCAATACATGTAAAACTTATATTAATGCGAAATGTGATGATCTATTTTAATCCTTCTTATCAGGAAAGCCTGCTGCAAAAGATGTACGATTCACTCACAGGAACTGGCAATTTACTGGTAGGATTGAAAGAAATGATCCGGCAATCACAGAATTCCCATAGTTTATTTGAAACGGTCGATATAAATGAGAGTGTGTATAAAAAGAAACTAGGTTGACAGCATGAATTACAAAGCAGTGATAATAGGAGGATCAGCAGGTAGTTTCCAGATCGTAACACGAATTCTGAATTCTTTGAATTCGAATTTTCCATTACCTGTTCTTCTTTGCCTGCACAGGTTAAAACATGTCAGATCCGGATTCGTAGAAGCCCTTTCGCTGAAATCAAATATTCCCGTTAACGAACCTTACGATAAAGAACAGCTAAAAGCTGGCCAGGCATATCTTGCACCCGCAAATTATCATATGTTTTTAGAACTGGCAAATCGTATTGCATTGTCAGCTGACGAACCCGTAAATCACTCCCGGCCTTCAATCGACCTCTCCTTTATAACGGCTGCTAATGCTTACCGCGATAAACTCATTGGTATAATCCTGTCGGGAGCAAACCGCGATGGAGCCTTTGGTTTAAAAAAGGTTGCCGATAATGGAGGAGTTACTATTGTCCAGGATCCGGCTGAAAGTGAGGTTCGAACCATGACTGAATCGGCTTTGCAACTTACAAAAGTCGATTACGTATATTCCACAGATCAAATTATAAAATTCTTGCAAAAGCTCTGATATTCATGACAATAAAAGAACATCGGATACAAATGACGGCACTTTTTACTGCTTTGATAATCTGCATACTATTAATGGCTATTCTATTCTGGAATAAAGGTTTAAAAGCACATTTAGTATTTGGTATCTGGCCGGTGATCTTTTTAATCCTCTCTATGATAGCTGCTTCCTGTTTTCTGGTTTTATATCTCGGAGCTACGGATGCGAAAAAACTCAATGCAATTATTCAGGAAAAAGTAACCGATGAACGCTCAAAGCTTCTTGCAGAAATCGAAAAGAAAAAAGAACCTGAGGCTACTGAACTGGAAAAATCGGATGTTGATGTGCAAAAAATAATACCCTCAGGAAATTTTAAAACAGAAGAATCATTTGCAAATAAATTACTGACGAACCTGTCAAACGAGGCACAGGTTTCAATAGGCATCTACTATCATTACAACAACAAATCCAAAAAATACGGTTACCTGACAGGATTTGCACTTACCGGGAAAAATTCTCCCCCCGATTTTAAAGCAGGAGAAAATCTGAATGGACAGGTTGCAGAATCGAAGCAATTGATGATACTGAGAAATGTACCCGAAAGCTATTTTACTATTGAATCGGGTTTGGGTAAAAGTAAACCACGGAATATTGTAATCGCTCCTATTGTGAATAATAATAGAACGATTGCTATCATTGAAATTGCTACCTTTATAGAAGCCGATGCCAAATTAGAAAAAATGATTAATGAAGTTTGTTTGCTTTCAGCAAATAAACTCAAACAATTTAACAAGTCGTTGAAATAAGAATATGACGAAACTCATACAGCTATATCGAAAATATATTGGTAAGGTCACGAATCCGCTTCCGGTAATTGTTATCATTGGTTGCATCCTGCCTGTAATAGCCTGGATAATCGATATTATTGTGCATAAAACTCCTATTACCCCTTCGGGAATTATTCTTATCCATAAACTGAATCCTTCACTCATCATCATCGATTTTGTGCCGTTCGTCTTTATTTCACTTGCTGCTTTATCTTACTATCAGCAAAAGGCCAGGATACTTGATTTTGATGAACAGATATCGGAACGCGATAAGCGATTACAGCAAATGGCAGAATTCGCCAAGCAAATCGGAGAAGGTAATTATAATACAACGCTGGATATTTCAGAGTTTAACGATGCACTGGCCGAATCGCTTCTTATTATGAGAGAGAATCTTATCTCGAATCATAAAAAAGAAACCGAACAAAGCTGGATAACCGAAGGAAAAGAAATCGTTTCCGATATTCTGCGGACACACAGTAAAATAGATGAACTTTCAAATAAAGTAATTCAATCGCTGGTTAAATATGTTAATCTCGTTCAGGGAGCATTATATTTATACGACGACGATCAGGACGTACTGCGAAATGTCGCTACTTATGCTTACAACCGGAAGAAATACATAAATCAGGAATTCAAGATCGGGCACGGACTAATAGGTGCATGTGCCTTCGAAAAAGAATTTATCTACCGCACAGAGATCCCCGATGATTACGTAACGATAACTTCCGGCATACTCGGCGATCAGAAACCCCGGAGCCTTCTTCTTGTTCCCCTGATATCCAATGAAAAATTACAGGGTGTTATTGAATTTGCGACTATCGAAAGTGAAATTCCCGAACAAACCCAGCGATTTCTTCTGGAGCTTAGTGAAATCATTGCCCGCACAATTTTCAACCTGAAAGTCAACCAGCGTACCGAAAAACTGTTGCTCGAATCCCAAAAAATGACGGCGGAGCTACAGGAAAATGAGGAACAGCTTCGACAGAATGCAGAAGAGATGCGTGCTACACAGGAGGAACTTAAGAAGTCGAACGAACAACTTGAAGCAAACATTCAGAAAGTTGAAAATGCGCAGAAACGACTATACTCACTTCTCGAAAATGCCTCGGAGATTATTTCGATTTATGATGAGAATATGGTCATTACCTACGAAAGTCCCTCTGTTACAACAATATTAGGTTATACCCCTGAAGAGATGATGGGGGGGAAGGATATGGACCGGTTGACAAGGAAAGGTGAAAATGCTATGAGGCAATTATTTAAGCAGCTTATAGCCAATCCTGGTGAGCCGGTTAGCATTCAGTACACTTATATGAAGAAGAACGGGCAGAAAATATTTCTTGAAACTACAGGACGTAACCTGTTGAATGATTCTGCCATAAAGGGGATCATACTTAACTCAACTGATATTACAGAACGTAAGAGAGCTGAAAAAGAAGAGCGAATGCGCAGTAAAATGCAGGCATTATCAGAGAATTCGCTTGATATGATCTTGCGTCTAAGTACTGTTGGTCAGTTTTTCTATGCCAATCCGATGGTCGAGACCTATACGGGAATTGAAATTAAAGACCTGTTAAATAAAACGCTGAACGAAGTAAACTTCACCGAAATATTATTCAATTATTTCCGCGATACTATTGAGCAGATTAAGGCTAATCCTGAGAAAACAACAGCAGAAATCACCATTCCTGTGAAGCTTGAAGATATTGACGAGGGAGGCAGAATAATGAGTTTTAATGCTATTCCCGAATTCAATGAAAATGAACTTGAAACCATTTTGTTCGTCGGACATGATATTACTGAAGCCAAGCGCATTGAGCAGGAAATACAGGATAAAAACCGAAAAATCGAAGATTCTATAAATTATGCCCAGCGGATTCAGACCTCTATTTTACCTGACAACAGAATATTACGTGAAACTCTGTCAAAATCATTTATTTTTTACCGCCCGAGGGATGTGGTAAGCGGCGATTTTCCATGGTTCTTTCAGAAGGGTGATGATATTTATATCGCCGCTGTCGACTGTACCGGACATGGAGTCCCCGGGGCATTACTTTCATTTATCGGTTACTTTTTATTAAACAATATTGTCGATCATGAAGGTGAACATACTGCTTCAACAATTATTGACGATCTGCATTTTGCTGTCCGCCGTACGTTAAAGCAGGAACATAACGAAGCCGAAGCACGCGATGGTATGGACATAGCCTTCTGTATGATTAATTATAAGAAAAACGAATTGCAGTTTGCAGGTGCCCACCGACCCTTGTATTTATTACGGAACGGTGAGCTTGAAGAATTTAAAGGCGATCGAAAGGCCATAGGTGGTATACCGCATCGGAAAAAGGAAGAAAAAGATTTTACGAATTACATCATAAATATTCAGAAAGGAGATAAGGTATTTTTCTTTTCCGATGGACTTACCGATCAACTTGGGGGTCCAGATATAAAGAAATATTCTCCTGCCCGGGTTCGTGAAAAGATTGTTGAGAACAAGAACCTGACCATGAATGAATTTAATAGTTTTTTTGCCAGGGATTTTGAAGCATGGAAAGGAAATAGCAAACAAATTGATGATGTACTTTTAATTGGTATCGAATTTTAAATATTTAAATAAACAGGTGTACTATGGACAATAAAAAAGATGTGAAAGGCTTTCTTGAATTTGTTTACGAATTCTACAAATCGATGAAGGCTCATGAAATCACGCTGGTGTATGAGGGTGAAATCACACACCAGATAACTAAGGCTTTTACATCGCTTACTGAATCGAACATGGCAAAAGATGATGAACCCGGGAACGTGCAACGAAAGGTTTTTCATGTTATGGTCGAGTGTTTACAGAACATAAGTAAGCACGCAGATGACTTTACTTCAGAGGATTTTCTGTTTTCAGGCAGAGGCATTTTTCTTGTAAGTAAAGGCGAGAACGAATACAGTGTTACTACTGGGAATGCGGTTGATAACGATAGGATTGAAGAGCTCACAAACATGCTTGAGACCATAAACACGATGGATAAGGAAGAGTTGAAGGGTCTTTATAAACGACAGATGAAGGAAGGTCGTCTGTCAGATAAAGGAGGAGCGGGTCTTGGTTTCATCGATATCAGAAGGAAAACAGGAAAAGAGCTTGAATATCACTTTCTTCCGATTTCGAATGATACATCATTCTTTTTATTAACTTCGACTATTTCAAGAGAGGACATTTAAACTAATTGTTTAGCTATGGAAACTATCAAAATTCAAGGAACTGAAGATACTCCAAAAGTAATACTTGACAAGGATACTGAACTAATGGAAATATCGGGACGTTCATTACCTGAAGATGTCGCTTCATTCTATGAACCTGTGCTTACATGGCTTGACGAGTATGCACAAAGCCCGAATAAGAAAACAATTTTCAACTTTAAACTTATTTATTTCAATACAGCTTCGTCAAAACTTTTACTCGATATTCTGATGAAGCTCGAAGAAATTCATGAAGCTGGTAACGATGTGCTCATTCGCTGGCATTTCCCCGAAGATGATGAAGATATGGAGGAAGCAGGTGAAGAATACGCTGATATTGTTGATGTTCCCTTCGAACAGGTAAGCTATTCGGCATAGCATATTCAGGCTTTTAACCTGAACAAATAACTTCTGATTCATGAGTGAGGAAATTCTGAAGGCGTTGATGCAGTTGTTTGCCATTGTGGCTAAACAAGATGAGGGTGTTGAGCCTACTCAGGTTGAATATGTAAAAACGTTCCTGGAACAACAGTTAACTACTGAAAAGGTATCGGAATACTTTACATTATTCGAACAACATGCAGGACTTCGTGATGATGAAGAACCCACTGAACAGACAAAGAATAAACTTACATCAGTCAGGGATTCGGTAAGAATTCTGGGTTTATGTAAAAAGATAAATAAAACCCTTACTCAAAAACAAAAAGTCGTTGCGCTTGCCCGTTTATTCGAAATCATTAATGTCGACAGGAAATTTACCGATCAGCGCATGGCTATTCTCAACACGGTTGCAGAAGTATTCAATATTTCACAGGAAGAGTTCAGAAGCATTGAATCGTTTGTCGTTAAAAATGAATCGGAAGAGCTGGATAATACTAATATTCTAATAATCAACGATAAACACGAACGATTTAATAATGCGAAGAAAATTCAGACAAAACACCTCGATAAAAATATCTTTATACTAAGGGTACAAAGTGTCGACCTGTATTTCATGAAATACACGGGAAATGAAGATATTTTACTCAATGGATTACCAATCAGTACAACAAGGATATACCTTTTCGCAAATGGAAGTACTGTAAAACTCCCGAAAGGAGCACCTGTTTATTATAGCGATGTTGCATCACATTTCCTGGCCGATATTACTTCAAGTAAAATATCCTATACTGTCAGAAATCTTGGCTTTCGTTTTCCCAACGGAAACATGGGTATCCGGAATATCTCTTTTTCTGAAGGCCATGGCCGCCTTATTGGTATAATGGGTGCCAGCGGTGCCGGAAAAACCACCCTAATCAATGTGCTTTCCGGTATCGATAGCCCTACGGAAGGCGAAGTTCTGATCAATAATATTAATCTTCACAATGAAAAAGAAAAGCTCGAAGGAGTTATCGGATTAATCCCCCAGGACGATCTCCTCATTGAAGAGCTAACCGTTTTCGAAAACCTCTACTACAATGCCAAGCTGTGTTTTAAAGACAAGTCTGACCGGGAAATAACCCAGCTTGTAAATAAAACACTTACAAATCTTGGACTTTTCGACCGAAAAGATCTTAAAGTCGGCTCACCGCTGAAAAAAACAATTAGCGGCGGTCAGCGCAAACGACTCAACATTGCCCTTGAATTAATTCGCGAACCATCTATCCTTTTTGTCGACGAACCTACATCCGGATTATCATCGCGCGATTCTGAAAATGTCATGGACCTCCTGCGCGAACTTGCCCTCAAAGGCAAACTGATTTTTGTTGTTATCCATCAACCCTCGTCCGACATTTATAAAATGTTTGATAAAATGATTATTCTCGATTCCGGCGGTTACCAGATATACTATGGAAATCCGGTTGAGGGAGTAATGTATTTTAAGCGCATGGATGCCCAGATAAATAGTGAAGTGGGAGAGTGTCCTACATGCGGTAATGTTAATCCCGAACTTCTTTTTAATATAATCGAAGCGCATGTGGTTGATGAATTCGGTAACTATACCGATATACGTAAAGTTTCGCCAGAACAATGGGAAGAAAACTATCAGCAGAACTTTGCTCCTGAAGAAGTGGAACCTGTCAACGAAGAACCACCCAAATCGCTGAATATACCTAACTGGTTCTCACAACTCAAAATCTATGGAATACGCGATTTTCTGTCAAAGATCAGCAACAGGCAATACGTGGCGCTTAACCTTCTCGAAGCTCCTGTTCTGGGTTTTATCCTATCATATCTGATACGCTATATTGAG
The DNA here is from genome assembly GCA_964442665.1 of uncultured Bacteroidales bacterium. Taxonomy (GTDB): domain Bacteria; phylum Bacteroidota; class Bacteroidia; order Bacteroidales; family UBA10428; genus UBA10428. The sequence goes on along the minus strand of CAYUAV010000130.1, from coordinate 133 downwards.
GACCCTAATTCAAAGATATACATATTCAGGGTCAATGAAAATATGCACATTTTTATTTTCATGGCGCTCATTGTGGCATTATTCCTGGGACTCATGGTCAGTGCCGAAGAAATTGTTAAAGATCGTAAAATTT